>CALHCB010000023.1 GCA_937930695.1 uncultured Acidimicrobiales bacterium
CATCGATGGGCTTGTTGCCGATCGGAGCCCAGAACTTGCCGACCGCGCCGAACACCACGAGGCCTCGTCCGTCGATGGGCTCCGAATCTCGCCGAATCATCGTGAATTCGGTCGCCGTCATCATCTCGAGGAACGAATCGCCCTCGGGGTCATCGAGTGGAGCTGGCCGCCCTAGCAATTTGGCGGGGAGTGTCCGGAGTTTCATCAACGGCCCGAAAAGAGCGATGTCGTCGAGTTCAACCGCAAGCAACGCTGGCCAAACTTCCTCGAGCGGAAGGTCGACCTTCCTGGTGTGGCGCTCGTGGAACGGGGCGTTCGGGAGAATCTCGTCCAGATTGTCGACGGTGTTTGAACTGAACATGTCCTAACTGTCACAGAGTGCCAGTTATTCGTCAACGTGATTGCTGTCACAAAGTGCCAGTTGTGTCGCCTAGGCTCGCCCCATGGTGTCTCGAGCTGAACATCGTCGTGCGACGCTCCTCAAGCTCAGCGCGGCCACAACAGCGGCCTACGAAGAACTCGGTGCGGTCGCGACTTTCGACGACATCGCAGAGCGGGCCGGTGTGTCGAGACGAACAGTGTTTCGTTATGTCGACACCAAAGAGGACCTGATCTACATCCACCCCATCATGTGGTTGGAGGTCTTCGACGAAGCACTACTCGGCGTTGCAGATCGACCAGTTCGGGAGCGATTGTTGTTTGCGGCCCATTGCATCAGCGAGCACATCGATGCCGATCCAGAACCAGTGCGACGAGCAATGATGGTGGCGCAAACGACCCCGGAGTTTGCTCGTGGGTACGCCGCAGTGTCCCATCGCTGGATCGAGCGGATCGCCGCCGAGATTCTTGGTTCGGCCACTGATGCTCAATCGAGGTTTCGATCTCGAGTGCTGGGGGCAGCGGTGATGGGTGTCGTGGACGCATCACTCGCACAATGGAGCGCCGACCCGAGCACCAGCCTGGTTGATCTGGTCGATCGCGGCCTCGACTACCTGGCGCCGATTCTTGAGGGATAGCGCGAAGTCGACTCCTGTTGTGCTGCGGCCATCTATTCCGTCGACGGCTCGATGTCTCTCGACCAAACTGATCGCATGTCGCTCTCACTTCGTCTCGCTGTGGTGGATGACGCTGCTGCCCTCGGGACCCAATGTCATCGGTTTTGCGAACGTTGGAGCCGTGAGAGACAAGCCAGAGGAGCCGAACGCTGGCGAACTATGGGCCATGTATGTCCATCCCGATCACTGGGGCAGTGGCGCCGGGTTCGTGCTGATGAACGCCACGGTCGAAGAGTTCGACCGGAAGGGCTATGGCCCGTCCTATCTCTGGGTCTTCACGGACAACCAACAGGCCCGACGCTTTTATGAGCGTCAAGGGTGGACTGCTACGAACGACGTCACCGACTTCGAGATCGACGGGATCGCTGTTTCGGAGACCTGCTACCGCAGGCCGTAGGTCAAGTCTTCGTCTTTTCGACTTCAGAATGGGTTGCGGCATGCCGATTGTCCAAGCATGTACCAGAAGGTGTGGGATCAATTCTTCGAGCCCACCGGAGCTCGAGAACAGATGGCGGATCGAGCGCGGATCGAGCGCAGCAGCTCCTTTGTCGCGACTCGGGTCGGCGCCCAGCTCGCAATTGCCATACTCCTCCTGCTCGTTCCCTTTGAGGCCAGTTCGAACGAGCGCTTCTTCGCTACGGGCGTCGCTGTTTGTGTTGCGATCCTGTCTGCCGTCATCGAATTCAAGGTTCCTGCGCGACGAATCGATCTTGCTCAAACCGCGCTGACCATCGCCGGAATCATGGGAATCGTGTCGCAACTCCCCGTGCTTTGGATGTCAGGGTTCGTCATCGCGGCGATCGCCACCACCGCCGCGATACCACTTCAGTCGCGCAACATAACGTTGGCCCTTTTGGTACTGGTGACCGTTGGCATGGGAGCTATCGGTTGGGCAACCGATGTCCAGGAGTGGTTCTTGCCAGTGATCGGTGCCATCACCGTTATCCCGACAATCGAGAGCTTCTATCGCCAATGGCGCGAACAGCGAGTGAGCACGGATCGTCGCTATGACGCACTCGTCGAAGCGGCTGGCTTGTTTTTCTGGGAGTTCGACGTCGAGAACCGCGAACTGATCTCGATCACGGGTCAAACCGAGGTATCACTCGGGCTGAGCAGGACGGCCCTGCTGCAGAGAAGCTGGGATGAGATCTTCACGGATGACTCGATTGACCTCGACCAGGTTGCCGCTGCAGCGACGACCGACAACGACTCCGTGCTCTTCTTCCATCTCGGCAATGCTGATGGCGAACCGGTCGCCTTCCGGCATGTCATCCGACGAGGCGATCGACCCGGTGTACTCCATGGCGCGGCGATGGAGATCACTGAGCTCGAGAACGCGACTCGAACCATTCGTCACCAAGCAGAACATGACAGTCTGACGGGTCTGTCGAACAGAGCAGTGCTGAACACCGAACTCGTTCGCACCCTCGAGCAGCGCAAGCCCCGGGAAGAGGTCGCGTTGCTGATGCTGGATCTCAACAGGTTCAAGGAAGTGAACGACACGCTGGGTCACCCAGTAGGCGATGAACTGCTGAAGGTCCTGGCCTTGCGTTTCCAGAACTCGATCGATGCCGACGTCGTCGCTCGACTCGGCGGTGACGAATTCGCGTTCCTCGCGACGGGCGTCGATTCGTTGGATGCCGTCGCAATTGCTGGCGACATCTCCAAAGTGACCGAGGACTTCGTTCGCCTCAACGGTCTTACGTTGTCGGTGTCTGCCTCGATCGGGCTCGCTATGGCCCCAGAGGATGGTGTGACTGCCGAGGAACTCATGAAGCATGCCGACATTGCGATGTATGAGGCCAAAAGGCGGGGCGTGCAGGTCGTCCGGTACTCGGCAACCCCAGATGACCTCTCCGTCGAACGACTTCGCCTTTCGTCGGAAATCACTTCTGCGCTGGAGGGCGGTGAGATCGAGTTGTGGTTCCAGCCAAAGGTCAACCTGAAGTCCAAGGAGATCGTTGGTGCCGAAGGGCTGGCCCGATGGTGTCACCCGTCCCTCGGCGTCCTCACTCCTGACCGCTTCCTCGGCCTGTTGATGATGTCCGGGAACTACCGAAACTTCACCGACGAGATGATCCACCACGCCATCCGCTTCGCTGCTCGCTGTCAGACTGCAGGCAAGCCGATGGAGATCTCGGTGAATCTCAGTGCGATGAGCTTCTTTGATCACGAGCTTCCCTACCGAATCGCCAGTCTCCTCGAGGTGCACGGAGTTGAACCAGAACTCCTGACGCTTGAGATCACCGAGTCAGACATGCTCGATGACCTCTCTGTGCATCTGCCAACCTTCGAGCGACTCGCGCAGCTCGGTGTTGGGCTTTCGATCGACGACTTTGGAATTGGCCACTCGTCGTTGAGTCGTTTGCGAACCCTTCCCGTCGGGGAGGTCAAGATCGATCGTTCCTTCGTTATGGGGATGACGACCGAACCCGAAGATCTGATCATCGTGCGGGCGATCGTCGATCTCGCGTCGATCCTTGGACACGAAACGGTTGCCGAAGGCGTCGAAACCGAGGAAGCCGCCGAGATGCTGTGCGATCTGGGCTGCCATGTCGCTCAGGGCTACCTCTTTGGTCGGGCAGAGCCCGCCGACGAATTCATGACCCGGCTCGATGTCCGGTCTACGTCAGATTCCCTCCCGGTACCGCGACTTGCCGACCGGGCCTCTTCCTAGAGGCCCGGTCGCAAGACCGAATGAGTGCATCGCCTCGAGAACGTGTCGTCAGCGATTGGTGATCCTGCAGCGAAGCCGATAGACCACCCCGAGTGGTTGTTGCAGCCCCAGTGGCAGACCGGGTTGCCTCTCGCTTCCCGTTCCATCTCATCGCACTCGGGGTCTTGTTCTACGGAACCGGCCCGGTGCTGGCCCGATCCTCGGGCACTGATGGCGTCTTGCTGTCGTTCTGGCGTTTGTGGTTCGGTCTGGGCGTGTTGCTCGTCGGTCTTGCCATTCACCGGCTGAGCGGTCGAGAAATCGGATCGGGCCGAGCCGTGAAGTGGGCGATGGTCGCCGGAGCGACCTTCTCACTCAACCAGGTGCTCTTCTTCAGCGCCATCAAACGAACCAGCGTCGTTGACGCCAGTTTGATGAGCACGTTGTCGCCAGTATTCGTTGCCTTTATCGCCATCCCGCTCTTCAACGAGCGACCGGCCAAGACCTTCCGAGCATGGTCAGTGGTCGCGATCGGTGGAGCAGTTTTCGTCGTCCTCGGTAGTTCTTCGCGCCCCGAGGGCGATGCCTTCGGAATGTTGATGGCGATGGGTGCGGCCCTGTGTTTCGCAGTCTTCTTTCTCATCTCCAAGTTCGTGCGCGACGAAATCGCGGTCGTCGGATTTCTCACGGTGGTGATGGGCACGGCGGCGATTTTCGTGAGCGGCTACGCGTTGATCTTGGATCTTGATCCGGGAAGTGTTGAATCCTCAGACATGTGGATCGCCCTGGCGATGGCGATCGTTCCTGGCACGTTGGGACACATCGTCATGACATGGCCCCTCGCCTATGTGCCAGCCAACGTTCCGCCATTGATGCGCCTTGCCGGACCGGTCGTGTCCGGCACCATGGCGTGGATCTTCCTTGGCGAGGGTGTCACCTGGGTGCACCTTGCCGGCGGTGCGATCATCCTGTCGGGTCTCGCTGGAGCCCTTCGGTCCAAGGCAGGCCAAGAACTCGTCGCCGAAGCCAGAGATGGAGAGCCTCGTCCTGCCCGCCAATAGTTCCCGTGCAGCTAGGGGCGGAGCGATTCGAGGTAGGGCGTGACGAATCGGCCGTCCGGATCGTGGGAGTCGCGGACCTGCCACCAGTCGCGATACCGGGGATAGAGCTCGGCGAGTTCAGCGCCTGTCTGATAGTGGGCCTTGCCCCAATGGGGTCGACCGTTGTATCGGCGGAACACGTCCTCACAGGCCTCGAAAATGTCGCGATCATCAAGGGTGATGTCTTGATGGGCAGAGATCGTGACGGTTTCCCGTCCGGATGCGGCACTGATCCACAGATCGTCTGACTTGACGGTCCGATACTCGATCGGCCACTCCAGTTCGGGGAAGTCGTTCCTGATCATGTCCCGAAGTTCCATGAAGCACGCCGGCCCATCAGCTGCCGCGACGGAGTACTCCATTTCGGTGTGCTTGTCGTCCCGAGTCGACGAAATGATGTTGTGGCTCCAGCCGATGCGTTCCAGCTTGTTGTCGACCAGCTCATCAACGTCGGCGTCGGTCTCTGCCAGTGACTTGCAGGCGCACTTGTCGAGCTTCGGCATCCAGAAGAACTCGAAGTGCCTCGTCGCCGCGGTCAGTTCATCGATGCGGCCAAAGACAGATGTGGGATGTTCAGTCCAGAGTGTCTCGTGCAGTCGGTACGTCGATCGCAGATCGAGCGTCACGTCGACAACGAGCCCGAGTCCGCCGAGCGAATGTCGGGCAACCTCGAAGAGATCTCCGCTCGTTGCGTCGCAGTTGATGATTTCGCCCGAGGCGAGTGCGACCCGAAGTGAGTGGACCGAACTCGAGAGGTTGCCAAGCGTTGGTCCCGTCCCGTGGGTGCCGGTTGCAGTTGCACCGGCGACGCTCTGACGGTCGATGTCGCCTTGGTTGCGCAACGCAAGGCCAGCTTTGAAAAGCGGCTCACCCAGTTGGAAGATCCGGGTTCCGGACTTCACAGTTGCCTGTTGTGCTGCCGCGTCAGTCGAGAGCACACCCTGCCAGCCGTCGAGTTCGACGAGCATGGCGTCAGGGGCTGCAATTCGCGAGTGGCTGTGAGACGCTCCAACAGCTCGAACCGACCATCCATTCTTGGCAGCAGTCTCGAGGCTCTCGACCAGGTCTCGTTCGGTCGTGGGGCGAACCACTTCCTGTATTTCTGCGGTCTGTCGACCCGACCAGTTCGTCCACGTTTGCGTCACGTCTCAACCCTAGGCGCCAACGTCTCCGTGGTCCCAAGCTCTACGTTCGACTTTCGTCATTCGACATCTCGTGCTGAGCTGAGGGAGACGTCTCGAGGGAGAGGTCGCGACAACTAGGGGCCAAAATGAACGATGTTCGATGGATCGCCGATCATCCGTACGGGGCAAAGACGCCGTTCTGGACTCGGGCGAATGCCGGTGAAGTACTGCCCGTTCCGCCCACGCCAGCGGCGTGGGATCTTTGCTGGGCAAACGGCGGTTGTGTTGCCGGGTGGCGCGACTGCGCGACAAATCGGCTCGGCGTGGAAGATCACGAGTTGCATGAGGATCCCGACCGTTGCGACTTCATCGGACTCATCGGTGGGTACGCCTACCTCGGCGCAACGTGGATTCGTGTCTGGGCGGAGCGAACCCCTGGCATGACGGCTGCAGATATCGACGCTGCCTACTTCGGCGACCACCCCGATGTGCCGCCCTATGTTGCTGAGGCCTGGCATGAGAACGAGCTCACGACGTCGGTAATGACGGACTACCTCGGGTGGGTCATGGGCAGCATGGACCAATCGGAGCTGGAGGGCCAGCGACAGCTCGCTCGACAGATCCGCGACGAGCGACCAGACCTGTCGGTCATGACCGATGCTGAGTTGTTGCTCCGGGCGAGATCGCTTCGCCCGATCTGTCGACAGTTGTTCGACATGCACATCAACCAGAGTGGCGCGGCATCAATTGGACCCGGCGTGATCGGCGCGGTGTGTGCTGCAGTCGGTCGGCCCGAGGCGGCTATGCGCATTCTGGCTGGCCAGGGTGGTGTCGACTCGGCGGAACCGTCCTATGTCATGTGGGATCTCTCCCGATTGGTTCGATCTGATGATGGGCTCGCTGCTGAGTTCGACCAGGGAACCGTCGGCCTGGCCGATCGGCTCCGTGAGCAGTCCGAGTACGCGGCCTTCCTTTCTGCGTTCGATGAGTTTCTCGTCGAGTTCGGATCCCGAGGTCCGAACGAGTGGGACATCTCCGCTGCGACGTGGGAAACCACACCGGATTTGGTGCTGGCGCTCGTCGACCGCATGCGCCTGCAGCCCGACAACGAGACACCTCGGTCCAAGCAAGGCGATCGAGAATCAGAGCGAGAACAACTCACCGGTGAGATCGCGGCATTGCTCGAAGGCGACCCGGAAACCCAGGGCCAGTTCCTCGCCGGCGTCGCGAGCGCTTCCACATTTGTTCCCGGGCGTGAACGCTCCAAGACCAACATCATTCGAGTCATTCAAGAGACTCGAATGGCGATCTGGGAGATCGGGCGGCGCGCCGTTGCCCGAGGTGAGATTGGTGCACCATCCGACATTTGCATGTTGTTCGAGGACGAACTCGACGCGCTGGCGGAAGGCTCACTCGTTGGCGTGCGCGAGCTCGTGACGTCTCGCATGGCGCACTATGAGCACCTGCTCTCGTTGGAGCCTCCGTTCATCATCAACGGTGAAGCGCCGCCACATTCAACCTGGGCGTTGAAGGGCGAACGCGAGGTCGTCGAGGTCGTCGCCGACGAGATGATTCAGGGCATGCCCGGATGTCCAGGGACATATCGGGGAACGGCCCGGATCATTCTCGACCCGAGCGACCCACTGGCACTAGAGCCGGGCGACATCCTGGTGGCACCCCACACCGACCCGGCATGGACCCCCCTGTTCGTATCCGCTGGTGGGGTCGTCGTCAATGTTGGCGCCGCACTGAGCCATGCGATTATCGTCAGCCGCGAGCTGGGCATTCCCTGTGTCGTGTCGGCTACCGATGCGACGACTCGAATTCCTGATGGTGCCACCATCGAGGTCAATGGCGATACCGGCCAGGTGACTGTCATTGATCTTCGGTAGCCGCAGCTGATCGCGAACCGTGGGCTTGCTCTCCGCTCAATCGCGCCCCAGGATGGCGATTCTGCATCGTTGACAACACCGTGTGCCACGCACACCATCGAGGAGTCTCGTCATGACTGACCGCAAGCCAATCATCCCCGAAGGATCCGAAGCGGGCTACGAGCGCTTTCATTTCGCGCCGGCGTTCCAGGTCGGAAACACCATCTATGTCTCTGGCGTTATCGGGACCGGCGCCGACGGTTCAGTTCCGGACACTGCTGACGAAGAGTTCGCGCTCGCGTTTGCGGGGCTGAAGGCAACCCTCGAAGCCGCGGGGGCAACGATGGCGGAGATCGTGGAACTGACGACCTTTCATACCGATATGCCTGCGACCCTTGGTTCGTTCATGAAGGCGAAAGACACCGTCATTTCCGAGCCGTATCCGGCATGGACGGCGATTGGGTGCACGGCTCTCGCCATTCCAGGTGCTCGTCTCGAGGTGAAGGCCACCGCCGTTCTCAAGGATTGATCGCTGGTCAGCGATGGCCTACGTGACATCAGAAGGGCGCCCCGGCTTCACAAGCTCTGGGTGCCGATTTGCTCAAGGAGCGCCCGGTTGAGCAAAGATGCGCGTATCCGCGCAAATGTGCCAATTCATCAGCTCTCCTTCAAAATTTGCCCTTCCGGTCGACCACGAGATGTGTGGCGACCCACAACGCTCCTGCGAATGCGCGCAGGGTTCTTCGATGCCAACCGATTGCCGTCATCCCCTTGCTGGTTCTCGGTCTGCTCACACTCATTCCGGCGACACCGGCGACGGCCGACCCTGCCGTGGACCCTCTGGACCAGAGTCTGAGCCTCGCAGGCGGAACGTCAGCGGGAACCGTCCCCGATGGAACATGTTTCGTCGAGTCGACGGTCATCGGTGGCGGCGGTGGATCGAACGCAGGCGGCGGAACGGCCGCTGACACGCGGGGCGGCAACGGCGCAAGCATCGTGGCGACGTTTGCCGTTCACCCCGGTCAACCCTGGACCTCATCAGTTGGTGGGGGAGGAGCCGGCGGCGACAACACTGCTGGTGGCGTGGGGGCAAATGGCAGCGGCGGTGACGGAGCGGACGCCGATGTCCATGATGGAGCTGGCGGAGGTGGGCGAAGCGACTTCTTCCTTGGTGACACCAGCCCATCGGCCGTTCCCGCGGTCGTCGCCGCTGGTGGCGGTGGATCAGGCAGCGGTCACTATCAGAACGGCATGGATGGTGGCGATGCCGGAGTTCCAACCGCAGGCGGCGTTGTTGCCGTTGGTGATGACGGCGACAACGGCATCGACAACGCGTTCGTGCCGGGCGGCGGCCAGGGTGGTCAGGCGACCGGTCCGGGAACTGGCGGCGTGCACCCAGGCGACAGCGGTGCAAACGGGTCTGACGGCTCGGGGCCAAACGGTGGCAACGGCGGCGCTGGCGACCAGCTGTATGACCACGGAGGCGGCGGCGGTGCTGGGTACTTCGGTGGTGGTGGCGGTGCGGGTGTCGATGTCGGTGTCGGCGGCGGAATGGGCAATGACCCGGCGGCCAACGAAGGTGGCGCCGGAGGCGGTGGCGGTTCCAGCTACGTCTCCGCGACAGCAATTGACGGGGCAGGAACGGCCCCGACGTTCACCGCAGGACTTGCGACGTCTGGTGCTGGCGCCGGCGGCACATTCCGCAGTGCCGGTTCAACCGGTCTTGTTGAGCTCGACTTCATTCCCTGCGCGTACGACTTGGGCGTCACCAAGACAGCAAGTGTGAGCGAAGCCGCCGTTGGCGATGACATCACGTGGACCGTCACCGTGACCAACAACGGCCCTGACCCCATGACGCGCGGCGACACCGTGACGCTCACCGACACACTGCCCGGTGCGGGAGCCAAGACGATCGATTCCATCAGCTTTGGTGCTGGTACTGCGAGTGGTATGGACGCCACGCCGCTGTCGTGTAGCGCGGGAGCTGGTGACACGATGCCGTCATCCCTCACATGCGATCGGGACTATTCGGCGAGCGGAGCGGTGAACGTCCCCGCTGGTGACACGAGAGGACTCGACGTAGGCGAAACGATCACCATCGTGTATTCGCAAACAATCGCGGACGGCGACGGTCCAACCATGACCAACCAAGCGTCGGTCACGGACCGAGGCTCGGTCGCGAACAACTCCAGTTCAGATTCGGTGACGGTGCTTGCCACCCCGCCGACGGTGACCAAGACGGGCGTTCCGTCCGGACCCGTCGAGGCCGGCGACACGGTGTCATACACGGTGACAATCGAGAATACGACGAGTGATTCGTTCACCGGTATCTCGGTAACGGATGCGTTGGCCCCGGGTTCAACCTATGTCGCGGACTCGACCGTGGCGACCGGTTTCGCAGGGGCAGGCTCAGAAACTGTGAGCAATGCCACCATTGGTTCGGTCAACGAGACTGCGACTCCGTGCACGTCCCCGATGACCCGGACCTTCACTGTCGCCGGTGGGTTCTCGATTGGTGACGTCGATTTTGGTCTTGACGTGACCCATACGTACCGCGGTGATTTGCAAGCGACGCTGACCTCGCCCGAAGCCACGATCGTCACATTGTTCTTGGACGGTGGAGACGGGAACGACAACTACGACGTTCGTTTCGACAGCAGCTCCGGCGGACCCCTCAACGACGGCGACATCGACATCGCAAACGATGGCGGATACGACCGCTCAGCCGCCCCCAGCAACTCCCTCGACGCATTCAACGGCGAAGACCCAACGGGAACCTGGACGCTTCGTCTGTGCGACAACGCAGGTGGGGACGTCGGCACGTTCAATTCTGCTGAGTTGTTTCTGACCTCTGCTGGCTCCGGGGCAGCAACCAAGGACAACGTCGCGGCTGGGGTCAATCCGGATCTTGTTGACGGTGATCCGACCGATCTTGTCGTTGTTGGTGACGAGTTCACCCTCGATCCCGGCCAGTCGATGACCGTCACCTATGACGTCACGGTCGACGCCCTCGACGGTTCTGTCTCCTCGCTGGACAACACGGTGACCGTCGATACTGCTGAGTCAGCGCCCGTCGTTGCCGTCGAGTCGATCGACCTCGAAGCAGCCCCGTTGTTGACGGTGATCAAGGACGGCCCCGCATCTGCTGGGACCGGATCGACCATCACCTACACCTTTGCTGTCAGTCACGATGCTTCCTCTGACGGGTCGCCCGTGGCAAACGTCGGTGTTTCGGACAACATTGCGGGAGCCGCTTCCTACGTCTCAGGCGACGATGGCGACGGACTGCTCGAAGCTGGCGAAACGTGGAACTACAGCGTTGATTACACCGTGTCGGGGGCGAATCCTGATCCGCTGGTGAATGTCGCAACCGCTTCGGGTATCGATCTTGATGACGACATCATTTCTGACACCGACACGCACAGCCTTGATGTCGACTACGCCCCGGTGGTGCAGATCGTGAAGTCGGGGCCGGCGACCGCCGCTACCGGCTCGACGGTCAACTATCAGTTCGAGGTTTCGCACGGTTCCGGCTCTGATGGGTCGCCGATTGGAACGGTGACCGTCGGCGATGACATCGCCGGAACAGCGAGCTACGTCTCGGGCGATGACGGCGATGGGCTGCTCGAAGTCGGCGAGACATGGACATACTCCGCTTCATACACCGTGTCGGGTTCCGATCCGGCTTCCCTGGTCAACGTGGCAACGGTTGATGCGCTTGACCTCGACGGGCAGTCGATCAGCGACACCGACGATCACACCTTGGCCGTCGACTTTCAGCCCGAGCTTCAGATCGTCAAGGCCGGCCCGGCAACTGCGGCCGTCGGCGACACGGTGACGTACACGTTCGCGGTCAGTCATACGTCTGGTTCCGATGGTTCACCTGTTGCCTCGGTCTCGGTGGCAGACGACGTTGCCGGCGCAGCGGTTCTGATTTCTGGTGATGACAGTGATGGCCTGCTCGAGTCGGGAGAGACCTGGAACTTCTCGGTCGACTACACCATCCCGACCGACGCTCCTACTTCCATCACGAACGTTGGCACAGTCAACGGGTTCGACGGCGACGGAGATCCGGTTTCGGCCACCGATGATCACACCTTGGATGTCTCGTTTGCCCCTCTCTTGACGGTCGTGAAGTCTGGACCGGCCACAGCCGCCGTTGGTGACACCGTCACCTACAGTTTTGATGTCAGTCATTCCAGCGGCTCGGACGGCTCGCCGATTGGCACCGTTTCTGTGAACGACGACGTGGCCGGTGCCGCCGTCTACGTCTCCGGTGACGACGGTGATGGCATCTTGGAGTCTGGCGAGACGTGGACCTACACGGTCGACTACACGGTGCAGCCAACCGACCCCGAACCCCTGGTCAACGAAGCAACAGCACAAGGCGTCGACGCCGAGGGTGACGCGGTCACCGCCACCGACACGCACAGTCTCGATGTCTCGTTTAACCCGGTCATCGATGTGACGAAGACCGGGCCCGCGACCGCTGCCGTCGGTGACAGCGTCACGTACTCATTCGCCGTCACCCATGACACGGGCTCTGATGGTTCACCGTTCAGCGGCGTTTCCGTCAGCGACGATATTGCGGGCGCAGCCAGCTATTCGTCAGGTGATGATGGCGATGGGCTTCTGGAGTTGGGCGAGACCTGGATCTTCACGGTCAACTACACCGTCCAGACATCCGACCCGAACACGCTCGTCAACCTCGGCACTGTGTCCGCCTCCGATCCCGAAGGTGACTCGGTCTCCGATACCGACAATCACAGCTTGGATGTGGTGTTCAATCCGCTGATCGAAGTGGCCAAGTCTGGCCCGACGACGGCTGCTGTTGGGGACACGATTACCTACACGTTCGTCGTCACTCACGCCGCGGGATCGGACGGGTCACCTCTCAGCTCGGTCTCGGTTTCAGATGACATTGCCGGAGCCGCGAGCTATTCGTCAGGCGATGACGGCGACGGCATTCTCGAGTCTGGCGAGAGCTGGACATTCACGGTCAACTACACGGTTTCTCCGACCGACCCGGACACGCTGACCAATACTGCGACCACCTCATCGGTTGATCCCGATGGTGACACGATCACGGGCACCGATACCCACGATCTGGACGTCGAATTCGACCCAACAATCGAGGTGCTGAAGTCCGGGCCGGCGACGGCTGATGTTGGCGACACGATCACCTACTCCTTTGCCGTGAGTCATGCGGCCGGAACTGATGGATCACCGATTTCGACGGTCTCGCTCGCCGACAACGTGACCGGTAGCCCCGTCTACCAGTCGGGTGACGACGGCGACGGTCTCCTCGAGGCTGGCGAGACGTGGCTCTACACCGATACGCAGATCATTACCGCAACGACGACGGATCCTCTCATCAACACCGCCACTGTCAGCGGTAGTGATGCCGAGGGCGACGCGGTTGGCGACACCGACTCGCACAGCCTCGACATCGTGCACAATCCGATTATCGAGGTGGTCAAGACAGGACCGGCGACTGC
This sequence comes from uncultured Acidimicrobiales bacterium, assembly GCA_937930695.1. Taxonomy (GTDB): domain Bacteria; phylum Actinomycetota; class Acidimicrobiia; order Acidimicrobiales; family SZUA-35; genus CALEWY01. The sequence continues at coordinate 13,305 of CALHCB010000023.1, forward strand.
CAACGTCGGTGACACAGTCACCTACAGCTACGCCGTGAGTCATGGCGCAACCAGCGATGGCTCTGCAGTTTCGACAGTCTCGTTGGCCGACGATGTGACGGGAACCCCCGTCTACCAGTCGGGCGACGATGGCGACGGACTTCTCGAGTCCGGCGAAACCTGGATCTTCACAGACACCCAACTCGTCACCACCTCCACACCGGACCCACTCGTCAATATCGCGACCGTTCTTGGTGTTGACCTCGACGGGACGCCTGTGGGGGACACCGATACGCACAGCGTTGATGTCCTACACGTTCCGGTTCTGGCGATCGTCAAGTCTGGTCCGGCTACGGCAGATGTTGGCGACACGGTGACGTA
>CALHCB010000024.1 GCA_937930695.1 uncultured Acidimicrobiales bacterium
TGAAGCGAGCTCCCTCGGGGTACCAATTGAAGTAACCAGCAAGCGGGGGAGCGGTTCCAGTTCTGGCGACATATTCGGGGCTCTCACTGAAGTTGAGCAAGACCGTGCCGCGACTCATCGAGCCAGATGCGAGCTCTTTCGACCAGAAGTCGAGACCCTCGTCGTCGCCAATCCTCCCAAGCACGTTTCGGTAGATCAGACCAACGAACTGCCGATCGTCCAGGTTGTCATAGAGCGACCGAAACTCATCAGATCGGCTGAAGAAGTCCGACATTTCGACGAGGTCTCGTCGTCCGGACGAGAACTCATTGACCCAAAACGCAAAACCATCAGCCTCGGGAGCACGACGAAAGTAGGCCGAGTACAGCCGGACGATCGAATCGGTGACCTGGGGACAGATCGCCGGAGCATCAGATGGAACCGCAGAGGCGGCAACAGGAATCGAGGTGCTGGAAGCCGCACTCTGAGGTGCGCTGACCAGCATTGCTGCGGCAACCAACCCTGCGATCGTCGTGCCAAGGGCGCGACGACCGGGCGATAGCCGGTGAGGCTTGGGTAGTTGGGTCAACCGAGTTGTTCGACGACGTAGTCGAGACATGTCGTGAGCGCTTCGAGATCAGAAGACTCGATCGCGGGGAACAAGGCGATACGAAGCTGGTTGCGGCCTAGCTTGCGATAGCCCTCGGTGTCCCGAATGCCGTTGGCTCGCAAGATCGAAGCGATGTCGTCGGCACTCACCGAATCATCGAAGTCGATCGTGGCAACGACTTGACTGCGTTTGCCGAGGTCGGTGACGAACGCACTGGCGAACGATGACTTTTCAGCCCATCCGTAAATCACATCAGCGTTGGCTTTGCATCGACCGGTCGAGAAAGACATGCCGCCGTTCTCGTTGAACCACTCGACCTGATGCATCGTGAGGAAGATGGTCGCCAACGCTGGGGTGTTGTACGTCTGGTTTTTGACCGAATTGTCCAACGCGATTTTGAGATCGAGGCCTGGCGGAATCCAGCGAGGGCCGGCTTCGATTTCGCGAATGCGGTCCATGGCCTTCGGTGAGCACGGAGCAAGCCAAAGACCACCATCGGAGGCAAACGCCTTCTGGGGTGCGAAGTAGTAGCAGTCGACGTGTGAGGGATCCCACGCAAGGGCTCCTGCAGCCGAGGTTGCGTCGACAGCCACGATGGAATCGTCATCGGCGCCGCTCGGACGAACGGGCGCCATGGAGACACCGGTCGAGGTCTCGTTGTGTGTCAACGCATAAAGGTCGATCCCTGGAGTTCCCACGGGTTCGGGGTGATCGCCCGTCGCCGACTCGATCACCATGGGGTCGGCCAGGAAGGGAGCTGCAGCGACGCCCGCTGCAAATTTCGATGAGAATTCGCCGAAGCTCAGGTGCTGGGACTGCTCCTTGATGAGGCCAATGGTGGCGGCATCCCAGAACAATGTGGTGCCGCCATTGCCCAGGACGACCTCCCAATCGTCAGGGAGCTCGAACAACGTCGACAAACCGTCGCGCAAGCGCCCGACGATGTCCTTGACGGTGTCTTTGCGATGAGACGTCCCTAGGTAGTCATCAGCAATCGCTGCCAAGGCTTGAACGGCTTGGGGGCGAACCTTTGACGGACCGGATGCGAAGCGCCCGTCGTCGGGCAGCTTCTCCGTTGGGATCTGAATTTCGGGAGTGGTTTGGCTCACAGCCTGGAATGATGGCAGCAGCTCCCGTCTGTGGATACAAAATTCCGGAGAAATTTCACATGTCACAAGCCCGTATCTCCCAACGCGTCGCCTCGATTGCGCCTTCCGCCACCCTCGCGGTCACCAATAAGGCGAAGGCGCTCAAGGCTGCCGGCGAAGCCGTTGTCGGCTTCGGCGCCGGTGAACCCGACTTCCCTACGCCCGACTACATCGTCGATGCGGCGGCTGCGGCGTGTCGCGATCCGAAGAACCATCGTTATGGGCTTGCCGGTGGAACCCTCGAGTTGAAGGCCGCAATTGCCGCCAAGACGGCTCGCGATTCTGGCTATGAGGTTGACCCAACACAGGTGGTCGTAACCAACGGCGGCAAGCATGCCGTCTACAACGCGCTCGCCGGTGTCGTCGATCCGGGTGACGAAGTCCTCATCCCGACGCCGTACTGGACCACCTATCCCGAACCAGTTCGGCTCGCCGGCGGAGTTGCGGTTCCCGTCGAAACGACGATCGAATCGGGCTTCAAGGCAACCATTGATCAACTCGAAGCCGCTCGTACTGATCGAACCAAGGCGTTGATCTTCGTCAGCCCATCAAACCCATCGGGCGCCGTGTATAGCCGAGAGCAAGTCGAGGCCATTGGTCAGTGGGCCGTTGCGCACAACATCTGGGTCTTGACCGACGAGATCTACGAGCACCTCACCTATGACGGGGCCGAGTTTCACTCGATGCCAACCATCGTCCCGGAGCTCGCCGATCGTTGCATCGTGTTGAACGGTGTGGCGAAGACCTACGCCATGACAGGTTGGCGAGTGGGCTGGATCATTGCCCCCGCCGACATGGCCAAGGCGCTCACGAGTCTGCAGTCTCACCAGACGTCCAACGTCGCCATGGTCTCGCAGGTCGCCGCCCTCGCCGCGGTCGAGGGAGACCTCACTGCGGTCCACATGATGCGCGAGGCGTTCGATCGCCGTCGCAAAACGATGCACGCCATGTTGTCGGCGATGCCCGGCGTCGAATGCCTGGCTCCCGAAGGTGCGTTCTACGCCTTTCCGAGCTTCGAGGGTGTCCTCGGACGGACCATTCGCGGCAAGAAGATCGAGACCACGCTCGACCTCGCCGACGTCGTCCTCGAGGAAGTGAAGGTCGCGTTCGTTCCGGGCGAGGCGTTCGGGAGCCCCGGATATGCCCGCTTCTCGTTTGCCCTTGGCGATGACGATCTCGGAGAAGGACTGCAGCGGATCAGCGATCTTCTGACCGAGGACTGAAGTGAACAACTTTGGAGAATGGCCCTCACCCCTTTCCGCGGCCTCAGTGGCCAGTGGCGGCGTCGGCCTTGGCGGCCCTGGCGTCCGAGTCCGCACCGACGGCACCGAAGAAATCTGGTGGAGCGAGCTTCGTCCGACGGAGGGAGGTCGCGTGGTGCTCGTCCGCCGGGTTGGGAATAGCGAGGCCGAAGATGTGCTTCCTGCCCCGTTCTCCGCACGAACACGCGTGCACGAATACGGGGGTGGAGCGTGGTTCATCAGCCCTGGCGCCGCGTATTTCTCGAACTGGGATGATCAGCGGATGTATCGGATCCCGCTGGCAGAAGACGGAACAGCCGGAGAACCTGAGGCGGTGACGCCAGAGCCAGAAGAGCCACATGGGTGGCGATACGCCGATGCTCGCCTGACTCCGGACGGATCTTGGATCGTCGCGGTGAGTGAGGATCATCACAAGGCAATGACCGCCACCCATGGTGAGGCGATCAACGCCATTGTTGCCATCCCGGCAGCAGGCGGCGAACCGATCGTCCTTTCAGACCGGACAGACTTTGTCGCTTCGCCTCGGGTCTCTCCGGACGGTCGATGGGTTTCCTGGGTCTGCTGGAACCATCCCAACATGCCGTGGGACGGCACTCGCCTACTTGCGGCGCCACTTTGGCAATCGAAAACCGAACTTCGGATCGGAAACGTGAAGATCGTCGCCGGTGGCGAGACTTCTCTCGGCGAGGACCAAGAGTCGATTGTGGGCGCGGATTGGACGAGCGACGGTCGTCTGGTTTTCTCGACCGACAAGTCCGGCTTCTGGAACTTGGCGGAGTGGCGCCCCGGCGATGACGACAGCAAGTCGCTGACGACCTTGCGCGGCGCGGAGATCGGCGGACCGCCATGGGTGTTCGGACAGCAGAGTTGGTGCGAAGGGATTGATGGGGCGCTGACCGTTGTGGTCACCGAGAATGCGCGTGACAAAGCAGCCAGCCTGAATCCCGACGGATCGTTGGTCGAAATTCGTGCCCCGTTCGTCAGCTATCACGGCCTGGCGCCGGCCAGCGACGGCTTGATCGCCGTTGCCCACGCTGACGATGCGCTTCCCGCGGTTGTTCGGCTCGACCTTGTCGCTCAGACGATGACGACGGTTTTGGCGCCAGCGGAATTGGGCGTTGACCCCGGCTGGTTCAGTCGGGCCGAGGCTATCGACTTCCCCGTCGGCGATCGGGTCTCACACGCCTTCTTCTACCCACCAGCGCGGCCAACGAACGTTGATGGATCGGCGGCAGAGACCCAAGACGCCGAAGAATCGGATTCGTTGCCGCCGCTCGTCGTGATGGGACACGGCGGTCCGACGAGTCACAGTTCTCCCGATCTGAGTTTGAAGGTGCAGTACTGGACGAGTCGAGGGATCGCCGTCGTTGATGTGAACTACGGCGGTTCGACAGGGTTTGGTCGTGACTATCGACGTCTCCTGAACGATTCGTGGGGCATCGTCGATGTTGAAGATTGTGTCGCTGCCGCCAAATATCTTGCCGAAGCCGGGCTGGTTGATTCCAAGCGAATCGCGATCAGGGGTGGATCTGCCGGTGGCTTCACCGTGCTGCGGGCCCTCCAGGTCTCTGACGTCTTCAGCGCGGGAACCAGCCTCTATGGCGTTGCGGATCTTGAAGCGCTTGCCGCAGACACTCACAAGTTCGAAAGTCGCTACCTCGATGGATTGATCGGGCGCTACCCGGAAGACAAAGACATTTACGACGCTCGTTCGCCGATCCACTACACCGATGATCTTTCCTGCCCGCTGCTGGTGATGCAGGGGTCTGAGGATGAAGTGGTCCCGCCGAATCAGTCAGAAGCCATCGTCGCAGCAGTCGCCGCGAAGGGCATTCCGCACGCGTACCTACTCTTTGAGGGCGAACAGCACGGCTTTCGTCAAGCCTCGACAATCGTGCGATCCCTCGAGGCCGAACTCTGGTTCTACGGCAAGGTATTCGGGTTCGATCCCGCAGACCGGATCGAACCCCTCGCGGAGGCCGTCGGGCTGTAGGTGAGCCGCGGTTGCCCAACGTTTCGAACGGTGATGGACACAGATCCTGCGCGAATGGTGGCGAACTGGGTCTTCGTTCGACATGATGGGGACGTGAGGGACGCGCACTGCGCATGTTTTCAGTTGAACGGTGGACGTTGATGGATTCGTCGATCCCACAGCGTCGTTTGGTCATCGGACCTGGCGGGAGCGGTCGGTCGTTCGTGCTTCGCGGTTGGGTCGAAGCTTCTGGTCTTGACCCGAACGACGGCTCCGTTGTCGGCTGGCTGACGGGAAGTTTGCTGCGTTCTCCAGATGAGAGCGCAGTAAAGAAGATCCTGAAGACGAAACCCACGGTGCTCGTTGTTGACGATCTGCAATGGTTCGCCGAGGCAGCTCTCGAGGTTCTCCTCAGTGGGATCGACGACATCGCGCTTTGGGCCAGTCGGCGACCGTGGCCGTCAAACAAGACACTGCAGGTCTTCAACGATGTGCTGACAGAACGAAGCGCGGCTACCAGGGTCGGGCTTCTCGACGCTGAATCGTTCGGGCAGACGATTCCTGGGATTGTTGGTTCCGCCACGTCGAGCGAGTTCATTGACCGATTGTTCGAAGCCACTGCAGGATCGGTCGGACTGGCAGCAGATGCGATCGCATCGAACTGGAACGGCGACGTCGAGGTGCTGAGCGAAGAGTTGATCGACGCGGTGCGCAATCGGATCGATCGCTGCGGGGCGGATGCCCATGCTCTGGTGCAGATGCTTGCTCTGGCCCCGGATCTTGATACCGCGACGGCCGTCGAGGCTCTCGATGCCTCTTTCGATGGCAACAGTGCGCAGCGAGGTACGCGGGCGGGCGGTGTGCTGGATGGCGATGGTCACTTGATTCCGTTGGTTCGAGCAGCGGCAACAGCTGACCTCACGCAATCCGAGCGAGCCCAAATCCACGACCGCTTCGCCATTGCGCTGACTCCGACTCACCCTGATGCCGCGGTCGAACATCTCGTTGCCGGTTCGGGTGAGATCCCCGGGGCGACCGACGCGCTCGTCAGCGCAGCGGAACGCCTCCAACACACTGATCCTGAGCGAGCTCTTGATCTTGCTGATCAAGCCGAGCAAAGCGGTATGTCGAATGATGAGATCGTGCTCGTGCGAGCCGGCGCTGCGTTCGAGCTTGGCTCGTCGGAGGCGCTTGCCCATCTCGACAACGTTTCGTCGGTGACGTTGCCTGCAGCAGCCCGTCTCGGATTCGGGATTGATCTGCGAGATCTTCGCTGGGAGTCAGCACTCGGTCGTCCGCTGAGCGGCGATCTCGCCGACCCGATGATCGCCCTCGCAGATTGCTTGTGGGGGAGTGGTTTTCGAATTCCGGCGATTCCGGATCCGGGGCCCCAGGCGGCCCTGATTATGGCCGTCACGCGAGGTCTCATCGATCTTGCAAACGGCGACGCGGCAAACGCGTTGTCCGAGCTCGCACGGGCCGCAGATGATTTCGATCGCATCCGACCGGATACTCCGATCGGGATCACCCCGCACGCCCTGGGTGGGCTCTGCGGAATGATGATCGGGGACATCTCGGCGGCGGAATCGCTGCTGACCCAGGCGATCGACAATCAAAGCGGTGGTGTTGGTGAGGCCACTACCCACCGGCTACTCCGCTCCTATGTCCGCCTGGTCGATGGGGACTACCGCTCAGCACTCGAAGATGTGCGGGCCGGCGAAGGCGAACACTGGACCCAACGCGACCGCTTCTTGCTCGCCGCGATCGATGCTGCACTCGCACGCCGATCCGGCGACACCGCAAGACTTCGTCAAGCATGGTTGCGCGCAGATCCGGTTCTCGTTCGCCAATCGACGAGTTGGATTTTGGCCGACCTGTTCATCGAGTTGCTTGCGGCGGGATCAAAACTCGGTGAGCTCCGGCGGGTCGAACCCGTCGCAGCCGGACTCATCGCGCAGCTCGAGCGGCTTCCCTCGACCGGCCCCGCCCCTGTTGCGAGCCGCTGGATCGAGCTGCAACTGGCATTGGCGGCCGACGATTCGGACGACCGCCGACTCGAAGCGGCAACGAGGCTGTCGAGCTGTGAGCCGGGGGATCCTCGATCCGAAGCTCGCATCCTTGCCGGCCAGGCATGGTCATCGATACAGCTGCGTACGGCAACCGAACCTGGCGTGTTGGCCGTCGCCGAACAAGTTGGTGCGGTCGGAGATGGCTGGGAGGCATCGAGAATCCTGGGCCAGGCGGCATTGGATCAGTCAGACCCCAAGGTTGCTCGGCGGCTTCTCGAAGCGGCACGGATGTACGCCGTGGAACCAACAGAAGAAGGCGGCGGCGGCTTGGTCGCTCTCGGACTGTCGGACCGAGAGGCCGAAGTCGCCGTCTTGGTCGCCGAAGGTCGGACGCACAAAGAGGTCGGAGCCCAGCTCTACATCTCACCCAAGACGGTGGAACACCACGTGGCTCGCATTCGCCAGAAGCTCGGCGCAACGTCGCGGGCCGAACTGTTGGCGACGATCCGTGAGGCCGTCGGGTCCGGATCCTGAGACCCGCGGGCCGAGAAATCGTCTGAAATCGTCTGAAATCGCCAGGAATGTGTGCCTGAACCGACCGTTCGTTCGGCACCGGTTACGGGAACCCCCTATTCTCGGGTCTGGGGCATAGGGGTTCCCCCGATTCGCCAACTCGACGACCGACTTAGGTTGAGTCCAGTCAGCGAAACACTTATTACGAACCCCACGATGGAGGGACAATTCAAATGGCAGACGTCAACGAGATCCTGTACACGATTCTCGAAAAGGTCATGGGCGATCCGGCAGAGGCGCAGGCATACGCCAGCAATCCGACGGACTATCTGATTGCGGAGGGACTCGGCGACGAGGACCTCTCGCAAGTCAACATGGCCGACACGGTCAGCAACGTGACAAACACGCTCGAAATTGCGCCGCAGACGACCCAAACGCTTATCAACGCCACTCCGGAAAGTCTCGGAGGATCAGAGTCTGCCTACGGTCCCGGTGCTGCAGCTCCTGCATCTGGTGGATCGAGTGCTCCCGCCGCATCCGGTGGAGCATCTACTGCTGCAGCCTCCTCGACTGCTGCCGCCGCATCAACCCCTGCTGCAAGTGCTGCTCCCGCCGCTGCTGCTCCGGCATCTGCTGCGGCGGCTGCTCCTGCTCCGGTGACGTTGGAGACGATTGAGTCGACGATCAATGAGTATGTGACGGTCGTGTATGAGGGTGATGAGACCATCACCAACAACTTCGTTGATAACAGCACCGAGTTCGACATTGAGATCAGTGATGTTGAGGGTGACGTCGACTTGGAGATCGACAACGAGGTCACGAATGCGAATGCTCTTGGTGAGGGCAGTGTTGCTGCCGGCGAAGATGCCACGGGTGTTGCGACTGGTGACGGTGCGATCGCTACTGGTGGGAATGTCTATGACAGCCAGCAGAACACCGGTGATGGTGCGTTGCAGGTTGGTGGCGACAACACCGGTGTTGCGGTTGCGGGTGGGAACTCGGGCATTGCTGCGAACGGTGATGTTGATGACGCGATTCTTGGTGATGGGAACACTCAGGTCGGCGAGGCTGATGTGGTTGTTTCTGGTGATGGCAATGCGGTGACCAATGTCGATGGTTCTGGAAACAACGTCGGTGATGGGATTACTGAGGTCAACACCTATGGCGGCGATGCTGTTGTGGGTGATGGCAATGCGACGATCCAGGATTCTGATGGTGTGAATGCTGGGTTTGGTTCGGGTGATGTGATTGATGCGGAGAACGCTGATTTCACGGATTCGAATGTGAACTTTGGTGATGGTGGAGCGGTGCAGGACAACGACACGACGACGACGTCGACGGTCGAGGATTCCTTCAACCAGGACAACGATGTTGATCTGGACACCGACATCACAACCACTGTCGACGTTGATGAGTCGATCAACGATTCGCTCAACACCACCGATGCATCCACGAATGACTTCGAGGATTCCTTCAATGATGTCGAGACCGACATTGATGCCGACGATGGCGCCACGGTTGAAGAGGTCGACATCCTCGAGTAAGTCGTGAGCCCTTGCGGGCACAACCAACAAACTGAAAACACTGCGATCGACCTCGGTTCTTGCCGAGGTCGATCACGGGTTTTCGATACTGCTCCGGGAACCAATCCCCGGCGGCGGATGCGGAGAATCGGGGATGGCCCCGTTACTCGCCGTTCGGATCGACCGTAAGGTCAAGACAACAAGCAAACGAACCACACACAACCGCACTCGTATGAGTGAAAGAGAGGGAAGACAACAACATGGACGTGAACGAAATCCTCGCCCAGATCCTTACCAAGGTCCTCGGAGACCCGGCTCAAGCTGCTGCCTACGCCGCTGACCCGACTGCGTATCTTGAAGCTGAAGGACTCGCATCCTGTGATCTTTCACAGGCCAACATGGCCGACACGGTCAGCACGGTCAGCAACTCACTCGAGATTGCTCCCCAGACGACCCAAACCCTCGTCGAAGTCAGCTCCGCCGGCCCAGCCCCAGCCCCGGCCCCTGCGCCAGCCCCGACGAGCGGCGGTTCGTCCTCATCGTCTTCGAGCGATGCGGGCTCCTCATCCTCGTCCTCGAGTGATTCCAGCTCGTCATCCTC
>CALHCB010000025.1 GCA_937930695.1 uncultured Acidimicrobiales bacterium
GGTGAGTGTTCTCGCCAAGGTTGCGGATGATTCGCCGACCCTCGCCAAACGCGAGTCGGTGGACTGAGGCATGAGCGGGACGGAAGAACATGTCCTGTTCGATGCCCAACAGCTCAGCGAGGTAGGCATTGATGACTCCGCCGTGGCAGGCGATGACAACAGTTTGCCCCGCTCGGTCGGCCAGGACTGATTCGATCTCCAGCGCGCAACGGCGTCGAAAGTCAAGCGAGGATTCGGTTGCCGGATACACGTCCCACCGTTGTTTGGCCACAAAGCGCTCGCCGACTGCCTTGATGACATCTTCACCGAGCACGTTGGTTGCCCGCTGATCTTGGGGGAGATCTCGGTACATCTGGATCTCGTGAAGATCGGGTCGAACATTGACGTCGTGGTTGTGGTGGTTGGCGATCGCAAGTCCCGTGTCGTGTGCCCGGCGCAGCGCAGAACTGACGATGACATCAATCTTGGTGTCCGCCAGATAGTCGCCGACGGCGGCCGCCTGCCGCTCACCGAGATCCGAGAGCGGCGGGTCAACCCAATCGGCGGTAACCGAGGTGGCGGGGTCGGGCCAGAGCTGCTGGCCATGGCGAACAAGAATTAGTTCGCCGACATTTTCGAGGCCGCTCAGGAAGACGCGATCGAGGGGGGAGGGTGGTCGAGTGCTCACGGAGTTGCATCGTAGGAGCGATTGCCGCGTTCGATGAACCCGCAACGTGGCATGAATGTGCGAGGCTTGAAGGCCGATGTGCTCTTCTTCTCGCCGCTCCTCATTCCCTTTTGTTCTCTTGGTCATTCTGCTGGTTGGGGGGGCGTGCACAAACTCTGGGGATGTGGATGTTGCTGATGGCGATGCCGGTGTTCCCGCCGAAGTCGACGGCGACAGTGGCGACGGACAGAGCGAAGAGTCTTCGACGTCCCCGTCCGCTTCGGTCGCGTTGCCAACCGATCCAGTTGGTGGCGAGCTCGTGTACTCGTGTGCTGGTCGGCGCTTTGCGATTGATGACCTGCTCGAGATGGCCGACGGGGCGAGCCCCACAGAATCTGAGGCTTCTGAGGCAGGCTTCGACGTCGCGTCGCTTGGGGACCTCGACGAATGGGTGATGTCGGCTGATGGCGTCCTGATCGCCCGGATGCCGCTCGATACCGATCCTCCTGCGCTGGTCATCGCTGAGCCAGCTCTTCCTCCGTTCGCATGCGTGGCGCTCCGGGCTGGTGGTTTCGAGTTGAGATCGATCGCTTGGGAGCGCTTGGGCGACGAGTTGCTTGTCGAGTCTTGTGTGGATCCATCCGAGGTTGTCGTCGACGAACGCGAAGTCGGTGGTCAAACGGTGATCGCGCTATTCGGACCGTTTGTTGATCTGCCTCCAGAGTCTCGGCCGAGTTGTCTCGTTGATGGCTCGTCGAAGATCGACAACGCCACGACCGATTCATTGTCGAGTCTGACCTTTCCCTTTGTGCCGGCAAGTGCCCGCACCTGGCAGATTCTCGGATTCGGAGACGATGTGGCTCCCCTCGACGCCTCGTCGCTCGGCGTCATTGAGTGTCGGACGGCAGAACAACCCACCGAGGTGTTTGTTGAATGGTCGAGCATCGCACCTGGATTCGATGTGACCGTGGTGGCCGACGGCCGAGATCTCTATACGACGGAAGGCTTCGGGTTCGAAGACTCCGCCACAATGAAGACCGCGTTGAATGAGTTCCTGGATCAGGTTGGCGCCTCGTCGGCGGAGGAGCCGGAGAACGACGGGTTCGAGAACGGCTTCAGTGACTTCGTTGCGTCGATTGATGAGCCTCAGAGTTACGAAATTCGGGTGGCCGGCGGCGGTATTGAACCCCTCGTCATCGGCTGCGGTGAAGCGGCGCTGCTTCCTGGTGGACCAACTTCGGACTCCACAACCCCTCCTTCGTCGACGCCCTCTGGCGACACCAGTGATCTTGCGGCTGCCCGGGACCTGTTCGCCTCTCGAGCTGTATCGCCTTTTGCCTACTTCCGAGTCGTCGCGTTGTGTGCCGAGTGTGACTCGAGTGCCCTTGATCTACAGATGCTTCCATCGGGCGATCCAGCAGGACCCTCGCTCGAGTTCTCGCCATCGCTGGCCGAGCAAGCACCAGGGGCGGCGGGGAGTGTCATCATCAACCCGTTTGAGCTCCACGATGCACTGCTCGACGCCGAGAACGCTGGTCGAGACGTGACATACACGCTCGATGCATCATCGGGCATTCCGACCCGTTGGACGATCGATGGCGAAGGCGGCGAGATCCAATGCTTTGAGGTGGATACCGCGCCGCCAGAGCTGCGCTCGGGTCAGCAGTGTGAGATCGGTCGCGACCTCATTGGTGGCTGAGCTGCCGAAGACTGGTTAGCTGTCTTCCGCGATTTCGTCGAAGGCTTGGCTCAACGTGTTCCACGCCAGAGTGGCGCACTTGATCCGGGTCGGAAACTTGACGACGCCCTGAAGGGCCTCGAGGTCACCGAGATCGATATCGGCATCGATCTCGTCGAAATCGTCGGCCTCAGCTTCGGAGCCGTCGCCACCCACGTTCGTTTCGTGGATGCTCATGAGACGTTTGAAGGCGCTCGTGATCTGGCGGGCTTCGTCGACTGTCTTTCCTTTGACCGCCATCGACATCATCGATGCGGATGACTGGCTAATCGAACAGCCCTGGCCGCCGATCTTGATGTCGCTGACGAGTCCGTTGTCGTCGGTGTCGATGTAGACAACGATCTCGTCGCCACAAAGGGGGTTGAAACCCTCGGTTCGGTGCGCCGGCGGGGTTTCAAGCTCACCCTTGTTGCGAGGCGTGCGGTAGTGATCGAGGATAATTTCGCGGTAGAGGTCTTCGAGTCCAGCCATGTTTGCTCCTACAGAGAGAAGAAGTCGCGAGCCGCGACGAGCGCGTCGGCGAGTGCATCGATGTCGTCGATGTCGTTGTAGATGTAGACCGATGCCCGAGCAGTTGCATTGACGTCAAAGCGCCGCATGAGCGGCTTTGCACAATGGTGACCAGGGCGTATGCAAACGGCGTGCTCATCGAGAACCTGGCTCACGTCGTGAGCATGAACGTCGGCAAGCGAAAGGGACAGCACGCCACCGCGGGCTGCAGGCTCTGACGGTCCCATGATGAGGAGGTCATCGCCAACTCGCTCGGTCAGTGTGCGCATGGCGTATGCCGTGAGCTCGACTTCGTGCTGCCTGATGAGATCCATGCCGATGTTCTCGAGATAGTCAACGGCGGCGCCAAGGCCTACCGCTTCCACGATCGGCGGAGTGCCTGCTTCGAACTTGCCGGGGACACCGTCGGCGGTGAATCCTTCGGTCGTTACGTTGAGGATCATCCCACCGCCGCCGAGAAACGGCGGCATGGCGTCGAGGAGGTCCTTCTTGCCCCAGAGCACACCGATGCCGGATGGGCCAAGCATCTTGTGAGCGCTGAAGGCGATGAAGTCGGCACCGAGTTCGGCGACATCGGTAGAGAAGTGAGGTACGGACTGACAGGCGTCAACGACCGAGATGGCGCCAGCGGCTCGGGCTGCTTGGGTGAGTCGGGCGACCGGATTGATCGTGCCAAGTACGTTTGACATCGACGTAAACGCGAACACCTTCGCGCCGTCGAGCAGCTGATCGAGATCGGTGAGATCGAGCTCACCTTCGTCGGTGACGGGAACCCAGCGAATCTCACAATCGAGCTCTGCCGCGATCATCTGCCAGGGGACGATGTTGGCGTGGTGCTCCATCAACGTGAGGACGATCGCATCACCGGGCTTCAAGTTCTGGCGGCCCCAGGACTGAGCGACGAGGTTGATGGCTTCGGTCGCGTTCTTGGTGAAGATCACTTCGTTGGGATCAGGAGCTCCGATGAAACGAGCGACGGAGTCCCGAGCGCTCTCATATGCAGAGGTTGCACGCTCCGCCAGTTGATAGACACCGCGATGGACGTTGGCGTAACTGTGGAGATAGATGTCGTTCATCGCATCGAGCACCTGGGTGGGGTGCTGAGACGAAGCGGCTGAATCAAGAAAAACCAAGCGTTTCCCATCCTGCACTTGCGACAGGATCGGGAAGTCCTTGCGGATTGCGGCGACATCAAGGGTGGGTGTGCTCATAGGAAGCTCTCGTAACCCTTTGCGTTGAGTTGTTCGGTCAGCGGTGCGCCGCCGGACGTGGTGATTTTACCGTCGATCATGATGTGGACGTGATCAGGTTGGAGTTGGTCCAGGAGACGCTGGTCCTGGGCGATCACAAGGCTGCCCAGTTCAGGCCTGGTTTGGCGAATCAATTGGATGCTGCGGGCAATGAATTGTCGGGTGTCGACGCTGAGCTCGGCATCGGTTTCGTCGAGAATTGCCAGCTCTGGTTCGAGAATGGCCAGTTGCAGAATCTCGTTCTGCCTTTTTTCGTCGGCGGAGAAGCCCTCGTTCAGGTACCGATCGAGGAAGGAGCGTTCCATTCCGAGAAGTTCCATCCACTCCAAGAGTTCCTGTCGCAGTTGTCGCACACTCCTGTCGATGCCGGTTCGGGCACTGAGCGACTGGCGCAAGAAGGTGAGGACGCTGACGCCAGCAATCTCTTGGGGCTCTGCAAACGCCAGGAAAATGCCGACCTTGGCTCGGACATCGGTGGCCCAATTCGTAATGTCGTCGCCTTTGAACGCGATACGTCCGCTGGTGACCTCATAGCCAGGCGCCCCGAGCAGGGCATTGGCCAAGATCGAGTTCCCGCAACCGTTCGGTCCCATGAGCGCATGGACTTCGCCGGCCCGAATCTGAAGCGACACGTCCGTGAGAACTTCAGCTGGGGGTTGAGCGGGGGATTTCTCCGTCAAGACACAGAGATCGTCGATCTCGAGGAGCGGGGCATCTCCTGAGGCTTGAGACATCTGCGCAGTCTATAAGTCGGGGCGAAATACCACTATGGACGTAGGAGAAATCCAAGGTCGATCGGACCATGTCTGTCATAGCATCCTGCTCATTGGGCCGTTCGCCTTGGGGCCCTACTCTTGGGGCCCGAGCCGTTCACCAGCGGTGACCTGTGGCAGCGCGCGATCAGCGCACCGTCTCAGCGGTGTTCGGAGCGGAGGAGGCCAGAGCAGATGATGGTGCTACGGGAACAAGAGCTGGTCTTTCTTGCCTACAACAAGGCAGGGTCGAGCTCGATCGAGGCCGCACTCAAAGACGAACGATCGGTGGTGCTCGAGGGCTATGCCCGGCTGGCCCATCCGCTTTTGCGAAGCCCGTTGCCGTGGAAACACATGCGAGCGCTGGAATTCGAGCGGTTGTTTCGTTGGTCCTCCTCGGTTCGGTCTGCCCACCGAGTGGCTGTGGTTCGCAATCCGTGGGATCGCATGGTCTCGGTGTACTCCTACCAACGGCAGACCATTCCGGATCGGCATCCTCTGGCGGTCTCCCACGAATTTGGAGCGTACGTTCGGGCTGGAGGGTCCGGAGCGAGCTTCATGACCTTCAGCGACTTCGCAGGCGACGGAAAGGGCGGATTGGCCGTCGACACGGTGTTGCGGTGTGAACACCTCAACGACGAATTTGCCGAATTGTGCGCGTCTCGAGATCTCGGGGCGATCGATTTGCCTCGGAAGAACTCCTCGAAGCGGCCGGCCTACCGGGAGATGTACGACGATGAGACCCGGGCCATCGTGGCCGCGCATTTCGCCGATGACATCAAACGCTTCGGTTATGAGTTCTAGAGGTGACCGTCGACAAGGGATCGCCTGAGGCCACCGTGCCGAAGCGTCGGAGCTTCACCGACCGGTTGCAGGGCCAGCGCTTGGACTCTGCGATCACCTCGTTGAGCTACCTGGCAACAGCGGGACTCGGCTTCGTGAACGGGCCGATCTTGGCCAGGGCACTCGGAACAACGGGTCGAGGCGAACTTGCCGCAGTCGTAGCCACCACCCAACTCCTCGGCTTTGTCACTGGTTTCGGTATGCCGCGGGCTGCGGTTTTTTTCGCCACCGACATCAAGTGGCGCAAGATCATCATGTCGTCATGGCTGACCGCTTTGCTCTTTGCGGTGCCGTTTCTGGTGCTGCTGATTCCGGCTTACCGCTGGATCCTTGACGGCAAACAGGAAGTGACCGTCAGTTGGTTCTACGCATATCTGGGCCTGACGTTGCTCGTCGGCCCAGC
>CALHCB010000026.1 GCA_937930695.1 uncultured Acidimicrobiales bacterium
TCGTCGGGTTCGCTCACTACGGGACCGAGAGCGAACCCAACCCGGATTCGAGTCAGCGTGGAGAGCTCTTCGGCTTCTACCTACATCCTGACTACTGGGGAACCGGCCTGGCCGACGCGCTGATGAAACGCGTCGCCACTGACCTCGCCGAGAGCTTCTCCGAAGCGGTGCTTTGGGTCCTGAAAGACAATCCGCGTGCTCGACGGTTCTATGAACGAAACGGATGGGTGGCAGGCCCCGAAGACGATTCGGTAGAGAAACTCTGGGACGGTCCAGAAATGGATGGCCTCCCAGTGTTTCCAGCTCCTCTCCCAGAAATTCAACACCAAGCGACTCTGCCGTAAAACACGTGGCACCCCGCTGGTTCACCCGGTGCGCTCGCCGTCGTTCCGTGACGTTGCAATTGGGCCGTTCCCGAGTGGTCGTTCGCCGACCGGAGTCGTGATTCCGGGCGCGCGTTGTCGAGTGGCCGAACGGACATAAAGTCTCAGCAGCCGAGGTCCGACGCCGTCCACCTTTGGAAGGTGCTCCGAGACCTGTCGCCGAACGCAGCCGGCGCCCTTTTCATGACACTCGGGTCTCTCGCCGCTGTCGGCAATGATGCCCTTGTACGAGTCGGCATCGAAGACGGCGTCGGTGTCTACCAGGCCCTCTTCTTGCGAGGAGGCGGGATGATCGTCATCTTGTTCGCTGCAAGCTGGATGCGGCGCGCGCGTTTCTCCCGCAGCTACCACCCGGGCAGCCTTTCGGCTGTGTGAACGATCAGAGCGGGGCCGCCTGAAATCGGACGGCTGCTCGAACCCCGAGAAGTACCATTGGCTCCATGGGGACAGTCGATGTCAGGGTCCTGACAGCTGGCGATATCGGGTTGTTGCGGGAGATCGATCGTCGCGAGCAGCTCGAGGTCGAATACACAGTTAAGAGCGGAAGGCTCGTCTCCTCCACGACCGCCAGGTGCGTGCTTCCATGGGATCCGTCTGGCTCAGGCGACCATAGTGTGAGTCGCCTCATCGCGTTCTGCAGCCCACACCTGGATCAGGGAGCGCAGCTCTTCGGGGCCTTCGACGAGGATGCGATCGTCGGGATGGCGCTCGTGGAGCCGTCGCTGCGGCCCGGTCTCGGATGGCTCGCTCTCCTGCACGTGTCGAATGGTCGGCGACGTGGTGGCGTCGGTCAGGCGCTGTGGACCGAGGCACTATCCGTCACTCGGAAGTCTGGCGCCAGCGCGATGTACGTATCGGCTACGCCAACTGGGTCGGCCGTGCAGTTCTATCTCAAGCAGGGATGCCAGCTCGCTGGGCCTGACGAGGTCGTCCCAGAGCTTTTCAAGTTGGAGCCCGACGATGTGCACTTGGTGTGCGTCCTCTAGCCCCCCCCAGCCGCTGCGTTCGTCAACTGGAACTTGCGTCAGTTGGCGCCGCGTAGACGAGTGAACGCAGGCGCAAACGATCGCACGCAGGAATGGACCTACGCCTGGCTGTTGAAGGCGTCAATCTGCTTCGCCCGTTGTGCTCTCCGAGTGGGCTGTGACGAAGGTGAGCAAACGCTCGATGATTTGGCGGCCGGCGACCGGGTCGTAGTCCGAGGCGCTGTAGTCGGTGATGAGATGCCCAGAACCTGGGTAGAGGAACAGCTGGCCATCCGGGGCAGCGCCCGCGACCTGATGGGCAGCGTCGAGGTCCTCCGCGGCGAACGGGTCTGCCTCGACGAGGTGGACCTGGACAGCGACCTCGTCGGGCCAGACCTCGCCGAACATCGACAGCGGCACAGCGCCGTGGCACAGCACCGCGCCCACCACGCCGGGGCGGGTTTGTGCGATCTTCTGGGCCGGTAACACACCCAGCGAGAAACCAATCACCACCAGCTCGCCGTCGAACCCTTCGGCGGTAGCGACCCCGCGGTCAATGATCGTGTCGAAGCCGACTTGTTCGGCGTGGGCGACTCCGGCCGCGACGGTGTCAAAGGTGGCGCCGTTGTAGAGGTCGGGCACCGTCACCTGATGGCCCGCAGCGCGCAGCTCGTCGGCGATCGCCGCGATCCCAGGTGTCAACCCGAGGGCATGGTGGAGCAGCAGCACGTGAGTCATCGTTTGTCCCCTCGGGGTCGAGCAGGTTCAGGCGTTTGCGATAGCCAGGATGTGATTGCTGAGACCGATGATGCTCCGATCTTCTTCCACACCGCGTAGTAGGTCTAGCAAATCCTGGCGGGTCGACTCATCGTCGAGACGCCCCTGAAACTCGTCAGCAAACCCCGCCATGCCCTCCACGCCGATAATGCGGTCGAGGACCACGCCAGCATCGCGTGCTTCCCCCGCAATCTCATCGGGGTGGTGGAAGTAGGCGGTGGTGAACAGCCCCTCGACATTGTCGGGGTTGCGGTGCTGCCCATCGCGAAGGTCCGAAGCAACGATGTCGACAATGCCAGGCTCGGAGAGTTTGTCTCGAATCAACATGTCGTGAAGAGATGCAAAGCGTGAGATCACCGCGGCGACTATCAGGCCGCCAGTGCTGCACACCCGCTCGGCCTCAGCCCACACAGCGACACGGTCAGCCCGTTCGGGCAAGTGGTAAAGCGGCCCGAGCAAGAGCACGACATCGGTCGAATCGTCGGGTTCGTCAAGAGCACGAGCATCACCAAGCTTCGCTGCAAGCGAACCATTCACGGGTGTGATCTTCGAGGCAGCGTCGACGTGCCGAGGAACAGGGTCGATCAGGGTGACTTCATGGCCCTGCTCGGCCAGCCACTCGGCGTACACACCTGCTCCGCCTCCAACATCCAGCACTCGAAGGCGTCCGGGCGGAAGACACCGAGACAACACGTCGGTTGTTCGGAGGAACTCGATCTGGTTATTCGCCTTGGTCAGCCGCCCTGATTCGTCGTATCGGTTTTGGTAGAAGTCGACCACATCGTTGGCATCCATTGCTCGAAGGTAGACCACCCGCCCGAAATCACGACTCCGACCATCCACAGCCAACCGCAGACTTGGCCCACACCGTCGAGCCTCAGCTGTTGATACGACAGGTCGTGAGCGTGAACACGATCGGTCGGGTGACTTCGCCGCCGAATTGTTCGTTCGCAACGGCAATGAGCGCGGCCAACATTGCTTCTCGGTCATCAGTCGACAACGACTGCGTGCCCGAGTAGGTGCGCAACAGTTTCTCGTAGTTGGCAGTCGAATAGGTGAGATCTCGTCGTACCTTCAGCACCGAAACGTCCGCGCATCTTGCGTCCGCCTCCATCACGGACTGCATCGCGGGTTCCAGCACCTCGGCCGTCGGGGGCACCGCAGCGCGGGCCCGCCCAAACTTGGCGTAAATCGGATTGACCACATCGAAGTAGCCCTTGTCGGCGGCATCGTCGACCTGGTTCGTGTCGATGATGGCGAGCACGCCACCGGGAGCCAGAACCTCAGCGGGCCGATCGATCTTCGCCGCATCGCTGATCCAGTGGTAGCAGGTGGCAGCAACGACTGCATCGGCCTGTGGCGACGTCACGGGCAAGGTCTCGAAATCACCGATCTGGACGTCCAGGCCATCGAAATCGGAGAGGCGTCGGAGCAAGCTCGCTGCAAGCTGAGCCCCCAACTCGATCGCTTGCACCGAGGCTCCGTTTCGGAGGAGTGCCTCGGTGGCTTGGCCGGTTCCTGGGCCAACCTCGACAATGTGTGGAGCGTTGGGAAGGAGTGAGAAAAGCTGCTCGAACAGTTCGTCGGGATACGTCGGGCGAACCTCGGTATAGAGCTCGGGCACCCGGTCAAAGCCGAGGCGAATGTCGTCGGTCACGTTCCCAGTCTGCCGCATGACCCATGCACCGATCAGGCTGCCGCCTTGCAGGTGGCGTGGACCGCCCCCATGATCAACCGGTGGATAACGACACTGCCGACCAGATGATCGAGACGCTGGCGAAGTTCGTCGACAACGACGTGACGCCGAACGTTGCCGAGTTCGAGTTGGTCGACGCCTACCCAACTGCCATGGTCGAACAACTCCGAGATTTCGGCTTGTTCGGCGCGACCATCCCGGAAGAGTTCGGCGGCCTCGGGCTCAATGCATCGACATATGCCCGGGTGATCGAAGAACTGTCGAGAGGCTGGATGTCGCTCGCGGGAGTCATCAACAGCCACTTGATTTGCGCCCAGCTGATCTACAAGTTCGGTACCGATGAGCAGCGATCGACGTGGCTTCCCGAAATGGCCGCAGGCGACCGACGAGGCTGCTTCTCGCTCTCCGAACCCGACTCAGGGAGCGATGCCGCTGCCCTCCGTTGCAAGGCGCGCAAGGACGGCGATGAGTGGGTCATCGATGGCACAAAGATGTGGGTCACGAACGGTGAGCGGGCCAGCATCGTTGCCCTCCTGGCCCGCACCGAAGATGACCAGATCAGCTGCTTTCTCGTCGACAAGAAGCCCGGACCCGATGGCGATGGCGGCATCTCGATCTCCAAACACATCGACAAGCTCGGCTACCGAGGCCTCGAGACCGTTGAGATGAGCTACGTCGATCACCGCATCCCGGCTGACCGTTTGTTGGGCGGGCCCGATGGCCAAGGCCAAGGGTTCCGTTGGGCGCTCGCCGCTCTCGAACTGGGTCGAATCAACGTGGCTGCTCGGGGCGTCGGGGTGGCACAAGCTGCGTTCGACGCCGCCATGGCCTACGCCCAACAACGAGAAGCGTTCGGTCGCCCGATCGCCCAACACCAGGCAATCGGCTTCAAGCTCGCGGAGATGGCCACCAAACTCCACGCCGCCCGCCTCATGGTCACCGACGCCGCTCGTCGGGTCGACGCTGGCGAGCGAGCGGACGTCGAAGCTGGCATGGCCAAACTCTTTGCCTCCGAGACTGCGGCCGATCTGGCGCTCGAGGCGATGCGGATCCACGGCGGCAACGGCTTCACGACCGAGTATCCCGTCGAACGGTTGTACCGAGATGCCCCGCTCATGATCATTGGCGAGGGCACCAGCGAGATTCAGAAGCTCGTGATCTCCCGAGCCCTGCTTGCTCGGGCAAGCGAGACATGAAGCCTCGCCTGGCCAAGATCCTTGCCATCGTCGCCGGACTCGGTGTGTTGGCGTTGGCCGGGCTCTTCTTCTTTCTCAACTTCATTCGCGACGACGCTCCGCCGGAGTTCTCGCTGCGCACCGAGGAAGAGTTGGCGGCGACGACCACAACCCAAGCCGCGGAGGAGTTCGACGGCATCAATGGCCCGTGGGTCGTCGGCACAGGCTCTCAGGCCGGCTATCGAGTTGTCGAGGACTTCGTCGGCGGAGCCCAGGACTTCGAAGCCGTCGGAAGAACCTCCGAGGTCACCGGCAGCCTCACGATCGACGGCACCGTGGTGACGACGGCGGAGTTCGTGGTGGACGTCGCGTCGATCACGAGCGATAGCGACAATCGCGACACGCAGTTCCGCAACCGGGTGATGAAGCCGGAGGAGTTTCCTCAGTCGGTCTTCGTCCTGACCTCTCCGCTCGACTTCGGGTCGGTGCCAGAGGACGGAGTCGAAATTTCGGTCGCAGGTGAGGGAGATCTCACGTTGCGAGACGTCACTCGGTCGGTCCCGGTGGCTATCACGGCCCGACTGATCGGCGCAGAGATCGAGGTCGTCGGATCGATCGACGTGTTGTTCTCTGACTTCGGTATCGACAACCCAACGGTGGAGCGGCTGATCATCGTGCGCGACGAGGGCAAGGTTGAGTTCCAACTGATCTTCCGGCGCTAGCCGAGGGTACGCGAGGCCGACGCGCCCGGACCTCGAATGGGGGGCGCGGTGTAAGCGATCTCGCCCACTTGGGTGAGCGTGCCGTCCCCGCATTGTCAGAGTGGTGGAGAGGCCTGGTAGAACGACGTGATCCCATCATGGAAGTGCGAGACCTGATGTCTGTGTCCCTTTCGTTGAGCGACGTGATCGTCGTCGGCAACAGTTCTGACAATCCGTTCGCCATCGATGTGGCCTTTGCCATGGGGCAAGTGGAGGACATTGCTGACGTCATCAGTATGAAGTCCTTCGCCAACACAGAGTTCTGCCCCCGGTTCATCAACGACGAGCACGACCTCTCCGCAATCGGCGATCAGCTCGACGGCAAGACGGTGGTGATTGTGAGTACGTCGAGCCTCGCCATCGGTCGAAACTCGTTGGCCATGCGCAACCTGTTGATCGCTCGAGCGGCGAAGGACAACGGTGCCGCGGCAGTCGTGTTGATCGAGCCCGACCTGTACTACTCCGCCCAGGATCGTGGCCCCCGACCTGATCAGGGTGTCACCCATTTCGAGCGCGATATTGCGGATCGCAAGAAGTTCGACGGACAACCATTCTCATCACGGCTCTACGCCGAAATGCTCAGGGTGGCGGGCGTTGACCGGGTGGTCACGGTGCACAACCACTCCACCGCCGTCCAAGCCGAGTTCGCCGACGTCTTCGAGGGTCGGTTCCACAACCTGATTCCGTATGACCTCTATGCCGACTACCTCCGTCAGGCCACGATTGTTGATTACGGGCCGACCGGTGAAGGCCTCGCGTTGTGCGCTCCTGACAAGGGGGCCCGTGATTTCGTGCGGACCATGTACGAGACGTTGGGTCTCCCCGATGCCAAGTTCATCATGCTCGACAAGGAACGCACCGGCGAACGCCAGGTCGAGATCACGCTGCACAGCGAGAGCGATAGCGCCTTCGACGAGATCGAAGGACACGACATCGTGTTGTTCGATGACATGGTTCGCACCGGCTCCACCGTCGTGAAGTCCTGCCAGTTCCTCAGGCAGGTCAAGCCGAACAAGACCGTGTTCGCCGTAAGCCACTTCTACGCCAGCGATGAAGGCCGAGCGAAGATGGCCAACAAGGCGATCGACGAGATCCTCACGCTGAACACGATCCCAACCGTGCTCAATCGTGACGTTCAAGGGCGCCTCCGCAAGAAGATGGTCGTGCTCAAGATCGAGCAGTGGTTGGCCCGAAACCTGGCCGAGATTCTCGAACTGCCCGTCGTCGAGCGCGACAGTCAGTATCAGATCGACATGTCGTCAAAGAACCCGCGGTTCAAAGAGAAGATCTGGTCGAACAACGAACTCGCCCGCCTTCGCGACTGACTTTGCGCAGCGGTTGACCATTACTCTGCCTTCATGATCGAGAACGAGGGTGTGAGGCAGAGCGAGTCAGATGTGCTCGGAACCCCCGCCAACGTCGGGTGAGCGGCACTCCGAAAGCGCCGGCTATCCGCGTGGACAAATGGCTGTGGGCGGTCCGCGTTTTCAAGTCTCGCTCCGGGGCCAACGACGCATGTACGACGGGCCGAGTGCAGGTCGGAGAAGAAGCCGCCAAACCCGCAACCAAGATCAAGGTCGGCGACACCATCACGATCCGGCGAAAGGATCGAACGCTCATTCTCAAGGTCGAAAAGCTCCTGGAGAAGCGCGTGTCGGCAGCCCTCGCGGCTGAAGCGTACGAAGACTTTTCACCGCCCGTGATCGACACGTCCGACCCGCTTGAAGCAGCTGCTGGTCGGCGAGAGCGGGGGAGCGGGCGGCCAACAAAACGAGACCGACGAGAGATTCAGAAGATGAAAGGCCGCAAGTGAGCGACCAGAACAGCAGCGATCTGAACAGCACCGAGATCAAGAACGTCATTGGCGCATGTCCACTCGACTGCCCGGACGGGTGCAGTTGGGTTGTGACGGTCGAGAACGGAACGGCCACCAAGTTGCGGGGCAACCCCGACCATCCCTTCACCCAGGGCGGGCTCTGCAAGAAGGTCAACCCCTGGCTCACCTACGCCGAGGATCCCTCCCGGTTGTTGAGCCCCCTTCGGCGAACTGGGCCGAAGGGCAGCGGCGAGTTCGAAGAAATCACTTGGGAGGAAGCGCTCGCCGAGATCGCCGAACGTCTCACCGACGTGAAAGATCGGCTCGGCGGCGAAGCGATCTGGCCGTTCGCGGGCACCGGCAATGTTGGCTGGTTGCACGGGGCTTCGTCGTTCGGAAGTACGCGGTTGTGGAACGCGCTCGGCGCATCCGGTCACTCGGTCAGCATCTGTTCGATCAGTGGACACGTGGGCCTCAGCTACACCTCAGCCATCGCAGCCACCTATGACATTGAGGCGATCGCCGGCGCTGGCGTCGTGCTCCTGTGGGGCTCGAACCCCCTCGTCACCAACCAGCACACGTGGCCTTTCATCGAGGGTGCGAGGGAGGCTGGTGCTGAGATCGTGGTGATCGATCCGGTTCGTACCCGGACAGCAGAACGAGCCGATCACCACCTTGCACCTCTGCCGGGAACCGATGGCGCGCTCGCCTTTGGGCTGTGTCGAGCCATTCTCGATGCCGGAGGAGCCGACCTCGGCTACTTGGCCTCGCACACCTCCGGCTGGGATGAGTTCCGAGCCGAACTCGAAACGTGGACCGTTGCACGAGCGGCGGCGGAGTGTGGCATTGACGAAACCACGATCAGCGAACTCGGTCGACTCATCGCTGACCGGGCGCCGCTCGCCATCAAGATGGGTCAGGGCATGCAACGCCACGCCCATGGAGGGCAGACCGCTCGAATCGTCTCCTGCCTCCCGGCCATCACTGGCGCGTACGGTCATGAGTCGGGTGGTCTGAGCTACTCGACCGGATCGCAATACATGCTCAACAGCGTGGCAGGACAGCGACCCGACCTTCGTCCCGACGGTCATGGACGAGTCCTTGCCATGACGAACCTCGGCCACAATCTTGTTGAGCTCAATGACCCGCCGGTCCAAGCCCTGATCGTCTGTGGCGCCAACCCGATGGTGTCGAACCCTGAAACGGATCTCGTTCGCCAGGGTCTGAGCCGCGACGATCTCTTCACGGTCGTTATCGATGTGTTCGCAACTGAAACTGTTGACTACGCCGACATCGTGCTGCCCTCAACGATGCAACACGAGCAGAATGAACTCAACGATTCTTTCGCCCACCTGTACGTCAATTGGAACGAGCAAGCCGTTGAGCCGCCGGGTCTATGTTTGCCCCACACCGAGATTCTGCGACGCTTGGCTCGCGCCCTTGAGCTGACCGAACCCGCGCTCTATGCGACCGATGACGAGCTCGCAGAGGCGCTGCTCGACCAACCGTCGTTCCGGGAAGCCGGAATCACGCTGGACACGTTGCGACGCGATGGCTTTGCCCGACTTCCGCAGGCCCGCGGCGGGTTCCGCCCGGTGGCTGACCGGTTTCCGACCGCCTCGGGAACATTCGAATTTGTTTCGGAGCGGGCCGAACGCGAACACCACGGTCGACTTCCGAACTATCGCCCACCCGCCGAGACGCACGCACCAGCTGTCGGGCACTACGTACTCGTGGCGAATGGCAGCGATCATCATGTCAACTCAGTGTTTGCGGGCACCGAGCGGGTGCGTTCGGTGGCGAGCGCTCCGCCGGTGATCATTCATGCAGACGATGCCCTCCGAGATGGACTCATCGATGGCGATCAGGTCGAGGTCCGCAACGAGCGAGGCTCATTCAAGGCCGTGCTCCGAATCGGTTCAGCAGCCCGGCCAGGTGTGGCGTCGATGACCAAGGGCTGGTGGGGTCAGGGCGTGAACGCCACCGTGATCGAGCGTGACAGCGATATGGGGCGCGGTGCCGTCTTCCACGACAACCGAGTGGAGATCGTCGCCGCAAGCTGAGTTGTCAGGATCGATCTCAGGCCCTTCGGGGTCGACCAATCCGCACTTCTGTGCCGGTCGTCCAATGCACCACGGGATCGCCGACTGGAGCCGAGAGTCCCGCCGCTGTCATGAGTTGATCATCGAGATCGAGGAGCGTGCCTCGTCGCAACGGCCACACCCCATGGTCGACCGGCGCGTAGAGATTGCGGCCGCGGGCGGAGTCCATTGCGGGAAATCGGGAGAACAGCCCCCATCGGTTGGTGAGGTAGTGCTCGAACGGTGACACGTCCTCCGGGGCGATGGCCTCACCGACCCGAACAAGGGAGCGATGTCGTGCGCCCTTTGGCTTTGGCCAACGACGCGTCGAGGTGTAGGACCATACGCTGCCCGTGGTGGGCTGGCCGCGGTCGATTCTCATGTCGGCCCAGAAATAGGGCAACCCGTAAGTGAGTCGAGCGGTTGCCGTCGCGGGCAACGCACCTGCCTCGAGCGAACAGAACCACACGCCCGGTGTTCCGTCGGGCCCGCGAACGTATGTGCGCACGTTGGTTTCGGGGAAGACGCCGACGCGAGCTGGCATCTGCCGACCGCCCGGGAAGCCGACCCGCATCTCGAAGGGAACAAGCCCGACCCACGCCGCAGCATGGCCAGCCTCATCAACCCACGGATCGACGGTGAGCCCCTCGGGAAGAAGCCGTTGCACCTCGTCGAGCTCATAGGGCCAATGGAGAAACGTCAGGTCGTCCCACCACATCCGCATGACTTCTCGCTCGACCGGCTCGATGGGCTGAGTCGGATAGTGAAGATTCGGGGCGGACCCGTCCGTTTGCACTCGATGATCGTAGGTCGGCCGTACGCATCGCGAGACATCGAACATGTGTTCGTCTATCGTGTCTGGATGGGTTGCCGCCAAACAAGCTTGCTCGCCCTTGGAGCACCCGAGGTGCCGAGATCCTTCGGCCCCGTGGGGAGGATTGACTTGGGACGCGGCTCGTGGATCGATCATCAGCCGACGTGGCTCGGGGGCGCTGATGGATGGCACGACGAGTTGGAACGCGAACTCGACTGGAAGGCGACATCTCGTCCGATGTACGAGCGGATCGTCGACGTTCCCCGCCTGATCACGAGCTTTCAACGAGCAGACCTTGCCGAGGCAGCGGATCCCAGCGGCGTTCTTTGTCGGCTCGAGAAACTGGCCCAGCTCTTCGATGACTACTACAGCCGGCCGTTCCCAATCGTTGGTTGCAACCTCTACCGCGACGGGAACGATTCGGTCGCATGGCACGCCGATCGAGTTCGCCGCCCAGGAGACAGCATCATCGGCATCGTGGCGGTGGGCGAGCGTCGGCCATTTTCGATCCGCCCGCTCGAGGGCGGGCTGTCCCGCAAGTTTCTCCTGGGCGACGGTGATCTGCTGGTGATGGGTGGCACGGTGCAAGCGCATTGGCAACACGCCGTTCCAAAAGTGCAATCGGCCGGGCCCCGTATCTCGATGATGTTTCGCTCCTAGAAGTCGACGCCGACCGCATCACACAGGAAGTGCATGAACGGTGAGGTTCCTCGACAGAGCGCTTCGAACTCATCAAGAAAGCCTGGAGCGGTCACCTGCTTCTGCGTCAGCGACGCCGTCCCCATGAAGCTCTTGCGCTTGAGGTCGGTGATGATCGGGTCCTCGGGATCGAATCCTTTTGGCGGGCGCACCAACGAGTCGCCGCCAAGTTCCATCCTGTCGCCGAACAACCC
This sequence comes from uncultured Acidimicrobiales bacterium, assembly GCA_937930695.1. Taxonomy (GTDB): domain Bacteria; phylum Actinomycetota; class Acidimicrobiia; order Acidimicrobiales; family SZUA-35; genus CALEWY01. The sequence continues at coordinate 11,362 of CALHCB010000026.1, forward strand.
GGTCGTGCTCACCATCGTCCAGCGGTCTCGGTTCTCTGCCATGAATTCACGGATCTGATAGGCAACCTTGGTTTCGGGATGCCAGAGCCCAACGCCAAAGAAGCAGCGCCGAGGCTCGAGGTGCAGGTAGAAGCCGGGTGCGTGCGCGTCTTTTGCTCGTTCATGACGAAAGTGCAGCCCGGTATTGGTCTTGTAGGGCGTCTTGTCCTTCGCAAAGCGGGTGTCTCGTTGGATGCGAAAGAGCGAGCCGCCGACCGGCCGAGCGTTGGCCTCGAAATGCGAGCTGATCGTGGTGAGCCGGGGCCCGAAGGCTTGAATGAAGTCGAGCGCTGGCTCTTTGATGGCCTCGTCGTAGCGTTCCTTGTTCTGGTGGAACCACGGACGTTCGTTGTTGTCGCCGAGGTCGGCGAGGAACGCGAAGAGGTCGGGTCGAAATCGAACGGAGGGAGCCATGGGCCAACGGGAACACTTTGACCTGACAAAGTCAAGAGCGCGTGGCGTGACCAGTGGGAGCGGATCTTGGTCCGAACGAGTACGTTGCCGCCATGAGCGAACTGCGCGTCGCAGCACTGCAAATGGCCATGGTCGACGATCGTGATGAGAACATCGCAATGGCCGAAGGTTTGGTCCGCGAGGCGGCAGATCAAGGGGCCCAGATCATCTTGATCCCCGAACTGTTCGAGGGCCTCTACTTCTGCAAAGACCAGCTGCCTGAGCACCTCGAACGAGCGCTCCCTGTCGAAGGCCATCCAACGGTTGAGCATTTCAGTGCCATCGCCAGCGAACTCAACGTTGTGCTGCCCATCAGCATCTTCGAGCGGGCTGGCCAAGCCATGTTCAACACCGTGGTGATGATCGATGCCGATGGCACGACGATGGGGATCTATCGAAAGAGTCACATTCCCGATGGCCCTGGCTACACCGAGAAGTTCTATTTCTCGCCCGGTGACACCGGCTTCAAGGTGTGGGACACACTCCACGGTCGAGTCGGCGTCGGCATCTGTTGGGACCAATGGTTCCCTGAAGCGGCGCGCTCAATGGCCTTGCTCGGTGCAGAGGTTCTCTTGTATCCAACCGCAATCGGATCCGAGCCACCGGACCCAGAGTGGGATTCAAGCGGACACTGGCAGCGGGTCATGCAGGGTCATGCAGGAGCGAATTTGATGCCCGTTGTGGCGGCCAACCGTGTCGGGCACGAAGTTGGCGAATCGACTGAGATCACCTTTTACGGCTCCTCCTTCATCGCCGATGCGACGGGTGCGCTCGTGGCCGAAGCTCCGCGTGACGGCGAGGCCGTATTAGTTGCTGGATTCGACCGACATCAGCTGCAACTGCAACGTGCGGGATGGGGCCTGTTCCGAGATCGTCGCCCGGATCTGTACGGCGCCATCACGACGCTCGACGGCCAGCCATGAGTCGACGCTGGCCCGCTGAATGGGAACCCCACGAGCGGACGGTCATGTGTTGGCCGACTCGAGGAGACCTGTGGGACACGCAGTTCGCAAACGCCGAGGCCGCCTATGCCGAGGTTGCAAATGCGATTGCGGTGTACGAACCGGTCACCATGATTGCCAACCCTGGCTCCGCGGCCCTGGCAGCCGAGCGCTGCGCTCCGGGTGTCGAGGTGATCGAGCTCGAGATTGACGACTCGTGGTTCCGCGACACCGGCCCGATCTTCGCGGCCGAGGTCGGACAGCTCATCGCCACTGATTGGGCATTCAATTCGTGGGGAGGCAAGTTCCTCCCGTTCGACAATGATGCTGCGCTGGCGAAACGCTATGCAGCCCTCGCTGGCCACTGGGTCGAGTCGATCGACATGGTGCTGGAGGGCGGCTCGATCGCTGGAAACGGCGCCGGTCTTGCGGTCACCACCGAACAGTGCCTGTTGAATCCCAACCGGAATCCAGCGATGGAACGCACCGAGATCGAACTGAATCTGCGTACACATCTCGGGATCGAAGATGTCATCTGGTTGCCAAACGGGCTCGCGCTCGATTTCGACACCGATGGTCACGTCGACAACATCGCTGCATTCGCGTCGACAGATCGATTGCTCGTGCAAGGCTGCAATGATCCGTCAGAAGCTGATGCAGACCTCCTGACGGCGAACCGCTCGGCTCTTGATGAGTGGATTGAAGAGCGAGCGGCGGCAGTCGAGGTGGTCGAGGTGCCCGTGCTGCCGTTTGCGGAGATCGAGCGGGAGCGCGTTGTTGTTCCGTATTTGAATCTCTATGTCGGCAACGGATTCGTTCTCGTGCCGACGACCGGCCATGCGGCTGATGCGGACATGCTCGATCTGATCAGCGATCAGTTTCCCGGGCGCGACGTGCTCGGCCTCGATGTCGGACGCATCCTGGCCTACGGCGGGGGCGGTCCTCACTGCATCACACAACAGATTCCGCTGCTCGACTAGCTGTTGGTCGTGCATGGGTCACAGCTTGGTGGCCCAGAGAGAGAACATCGCGGGGACCTTGCCTCGTAGCGGCTCCGGGGCGAACCACTGTGTTCCTTCTTTCACCGCGGACGGAACGAACGGCCAGTCGATCCCTTCGTGTTCGAGCATCCGATCCACTCGCAGACCAGCAGCCGCCAGGGCGTTCAGAATGTCCGCCAACGAGTGGTTCCATTCGTGGCTGCGAGTGTTGGTGATGCCGTTGCCGGAAGTGTCATCGGTGTAGGTGGTCGGACTCTCGAGTGTGAGCGGAGATTCTGGCGACGTGAAGTAGTCGTAGTACGGGATCACGTGGCCCCCGATCTCTTCGAAGACCCACAATGTTGGGTGGATGTCCCGGATGTAAAAGCTGCCGCCAGGTCGGAGGACCGCTGCAATGGCGTTGGCCCACCGATCGAGCTCGCCGATCCAGGTGATGGTGCCGACGCTGGTGTAGACGAGGTCGAAGCGTTCGTGTCCCAGCGCTGCGCCAGCGTCGTACACGTTGGCGGCAACGAATGAAGCGTCGGCCTTCGCCCGTTCAGCAAGGGTCGTGGCCGCCTCAACGGCAGAGGCGGAAAAGTCCAGACCCGTGACAGTGGCGCCCAATCGGGCAAGCGAGATCGAATCGGTGCCGATGTGGCATTGAAAGTGGGCGACGTCGAGGCCAGCGATGTCGCCGAGGAGCGGCGCATCGAAGGCAATGATCTCGCTGAGCAACGCGGTGTCCTCGGCATACCGGTCCACGTGGTAGCTCTGCGACGCGACGTGAATGGGAACGCGGTCATTCCAGTTCGCCAGATTGTCCTGTTGATACGGATTCAGGCTCATGGTGGAAACGTCCAGTTCGTGTGGTTTTCGCTCGCCCGGTAGCCAAGACGACCATAGATGCGGTTCGACCAGGGCTTCCCCGAATTGGTCGCGAGCCCCGAGTCAACACAGATCTAAGGCACCGAATACGACAACTGCCCGATGCGTCGGCCTACCTCAGGGCGTCACAGTCAGACACATGTTGCACCCGCATCCAGCAAACCTTCTTCGACAACTTGATCACGAGCACTCGACAAGAATTCGCCGAAGCGAACTCATTCGCCTCCTAACCTCCGAACATGACGAATCCGAACCGCCGAGGTTCGATGATCGGCCGTGATGACGAACTGAGTCGCCTGCACCGTGTGAACGGGACTGACGTTCGGCTGGCTCTTGTCGCGGGCGACCCGGGCGTTGGGAAGACGATGCTTGTCGACGAATTCGTTGCCCAACTCAGCGATTCGGTGTCGCCACTTCGCGGTTACGCAACGCCGAGCACGCTCGATCGACCCCACGACCTGCTTCGATCCGCGACTGCTGACCGGGTCAGTTCCTGGTCGAAGGTTCCGACGTCTCTGGCCGGTCGAACGGAGGCCATTGTTCACCTCGTCGGGCCCGTTGCTCCGCAACTCACAGGCTCCGGTGCTCCAGCGCCCGACGAGGTGGCGTGGGTAGGAGCAGAACTGCTGCAGCACCTGGCAGGTGATGAACCCCTGATCCTCATTGTTGACGATGTGCACTGGGCCGATCCGGAATCGTTGGAGATCCTTGATCGTTTGTTGATGCACGAGCGTCCGTCGCTCATCGTGGCGACCTACCGACCGGGTGCACTCAACGAACGCTCTCCTGCGGCCGGCTGGATCAGTCGGATGGATCGTCGACAGCCGGTCGAACATATTCGGCTCGCCTCGTTCGACATGGCCACGACTGCTCGCTTGCTCGAACACGAGGCGGGGACCGAACCCGACGCCAGAGCGGCCAGGAACTTGTGGACCAGGACGGGAGGAAACCCGTTCTTTCTCACCGAGCTCGTGCGGGCTCATCCTTCGGTCGTGTTTGCTGGCGGCGCGGATGCAGCGCTGCCCATGAACGTCGCTGCGCTTGTCGCCGACCAACTGAATGCGCTTGATCACCCGACGCGGTGCACGCTCGACTACCTCGCGGTTCTTGGCCAGGAAGTTGATTTCGATGAACTTGCCGTTGTCGCAGGCGAGCCTGAGGGCGAGTTGATGAGTCAGCTGCAAACGCTCATCGCCGGCCAGCTGATCGTGGAGGCTCGACCGGACCACTTCGCCTTTCGCCACGCCTTGTTGCGTGAGGCCGTTCAAGAGTCGGTGATGTCGCGAGAACGCCGGACCATCCACAGCCGAGCGTTGGACTGGGTTCTTGAATCAGGTGGACCCGAGACCCTGGTTGTTCACCACGCGCTGGGAGCGAATCGCTATGACCTCGTGGCTGATGCGGCAAAGAAGGCCGCCGCCGAAGCGTTCGACAGAGGATCATCTTTCCGGGCCCTGACGTTGGCGGAGGCAGGGCTTGATCAAGCGGGAGATGACCTTGAACTCCTCCGACTGGCAGCTCGCTCGAGTTGGCAAATTGGACAACGGAGAGAAGCGACGAGCTACGCCCTCTCGATACTCGAACAGGCTCCGGTCGATGACGTTCGAGCGGATGCCCTGAGGTTGTTGGTCCGTCTCTCCTGGGAACAGGGCGCTGCGGACGACCAATACCGATACCGAGATGAGCTGATTGGGCTGGTGGATCGACTGCATGGCGCCGATCGAGCCGCCGCGCTGGCAGACCTGGCCCAAGATGCAATGTTGGGCGAACGAATCGAGGAGGCCATTCAGATTTCCGATCAAGCGATCGCGCTCGCCGACGAGTTGGGGGAGAATCGGATTGCGGTGCAGGCTCGTATCGAGCGAGCTTCTGCTCGGGCCATGTCAGAAGACGGCCTCGCCTTCGCCGCAGAAGAGATGAGTGCGGCCCTCGACGAGGCTCGGGAGCTGGGGGACTGGATCGTCTTCAGTCGAGGTGTGAACAACCTCGTGCACTCCTCGGCCCATCTCGAAGCGAGCGCTGAGGACCGCTTGGTCATCGAACTCGAGGAGATCGTGCATCGCCTCGGTGCGCCGGAATTTCTCTGCATCAAGCTCGATCACATCAAGGTGCGTCCGTTTTTTCGGGAAGGGCATCTCGACCGCTTGCTCGACTATGACGTTGCGGAGTTCGACGAGGCCGACGACACCTGGGGAAAGATCGTGGCACCGCCGTTGGGCGAGGCGGGAAAGTTCGAAGAGGTGCTTGCTCGAGAGAGGGCGCCGAAGTCGGGACTCTTCTCCCAGCTCGCCTGGGGCATCGCCCTCATTCAGTCGGGCGAGATGCACGACGGAACCGAGATCATCGATCGGGTCTTCGAACGATGTTGGAACGAGCCGGAGGACCTCGGTGATCACCTTGTGTGGCGACACCTTGGACAAACGAAGGGCCTACTCGAAGCTTCCGGTGGTGACCTGGCGAGCTTGCGCACGATGGTCGAGAAGCTCCGACCTGGTCTCTGCCTCCAACATGTTGGCGCGTTCGCCGACGCGTGGCTGGCGCAGCTCGATCAGCGCTGGGACGATGCGGTCGACAAGTACGAGCTGGTGCTGTTGCTGCTCGATCAGCAGGGGAATCGGGAGCCCGCGACCGTTCGTGCCGAGGTTCGCTCAGCCCTGGCGACGTGTCTCGCAGGCCAAGGAAAGCTCGTCCGAGCTCGAGTGCTGCTCATCGAGGCCTTGGAGCTCTTGGCGAATTGGCCGGGACCTCGACGGCGGTTGATGGAAACGAGGTTGGCTGAGTTGGCGGACTCGGCCGGCGGGAACAAGGAGGTCACCTCTGCAGCGTTGACGCCTCGAGAGCACGAGGTTGCGGCTCTGGTCGCAGAAGGTCTGTCGAATGGCGAGATCGGCGAGCGGTTGTTCATTGCTCGGAAGACGGTGTCGGTCCATGTGTCGAACATCTTGGCGAAGTTGGGTGTTCGGAGTCGATCGGGCATCGCAGCCTGGGTCGTACGCAACGACGTTGCGGATCCCGGCGGCAAACTGCAGTCATGACTGACTCCGTCGCCCAGGGCCACGCCTTTGCTCTCGACTACCTGCGTGACCGCTCGGAACGATCTGTGGTGCCGAGCTCATCGGCTGTTGCTGATCTCGATCAACTCAAGGGTGAACTCCCTGAGCAGGGACGTGACCCATCCGAGGTCCTTGCGTTGCTCGGAGGCGTCGGGAGCCCAGCGACGATGGTGACCAACGGTCCTCGATACTTCGGCTTTGTCACCGGCGGTGCACTCCCCGTTGCGATGGGGGCAGGAGCGCTGGCCTCGGCATGGGATCAGAACGCAGCACTGCCCATCATGTCGCCGGTCGCCTCAGCAATCGACACCACCACGATCAAGTGGATGGTCGAATTGCTCGGTTTGGCTCCGACTGCAACCGGAACATTCTGCGGAGGCGCCAGCGAAGCCAATCTGATCTCGATGATCTCCGCCCGAGATGCCGTGCTCGCCCGCGTGGGTTGGGACGCGCCGTCACAGGGACTTGCCGGATCGCCTGCCATAACCGTCATCACGAGCGTCGAGACCCACGCCTCGATGAAGAAGGCCATCTCGCTTGCGGGTCTCGGCCGAGACCGCTGTGTGTTGGTGGACAGTGATGCTCAGGGAGCCATGGACGCGGCTGCCGGGCTTGCAGCGATTGCTGCGGCGTCGGGGCCAACGATCGTTGCGCTCCAAGCGGGCAACGTCAACACCGGTCAGAGCGACCCCTTCGAGGTGCTGATCCCCGCAGCAAAGAAGACCGGAGCCTGGGTGCATGTGGATGGAGCTTTCGGTCTGTGGGCCAACGCCGCACCAACGCGAACCCAGCTCGTCAGGGGAGTCGACGGAGCCGATTCGTGGGCCGTTGATGCCCACAAGTGGTTGAACGTGACCTACGACTCTGCCGTGGCTCTCTGTGCGAATGGTGATGACTTGGCTCGTTCGATGCGGGCAGACGCCGCCTATCTGCCGTCTGACTCAGGAGAACGTGTCCCGATGAATTTGGGATTGCAGATGTCCCAGAAAGCCCGGGCCATCGAAGTATGGGCAGTGATCTCGACCCTGGGTCGAGACGGCATCGCGGACCTCATCGAACGTTCCTGCGGACTGGCGAAGCGCTTTGCCGACCGACTCGCCGCCGGCGGAGCTGAAGTGCTGCACGATGTCGTCCTGAACCAGGTTCTGGTGTCGTTCGGTTCAAACGAGATGACGGATCAAGTGATCGAGGCCGTCCAGGCTGAGGGAACATGTTGGGCCGGCGGCACGACCTGGCCAGCGCATCAGCTCACCGCCCGTCGGGCAATGCGGTTGAGCGTGTCCGGTTGGGAGACGACGGAAGGCGACATCGATGCCAGCGCGGACGCCATCTTGTTGTGCTGGAACGCCGTCAGGGAGACGACGAGCTAGCTCAGTTGAGTTCCCATATCGACAGGGCAGGGCCATCGCCCGGCAGGGTGATCGTGCCATCGGCCCCGGGATGGAGATCCGGACCGTTCAGAATCCCATGCAGTTCGTCTGACTTGAGCTGGTTCGCAGAGATTGCGAGCTGGTTCGTGTCAGCACGAGCCGCTCGCACAAGCAGTCGTTGCTCGGAGGTCTCGCGCAGAAACACGACGGCGTCGTCTGCGGTGTGGACCCATCGGAAGCCACCATGGCGAAGCGCGACGTTCTGATTGCGGATAGCAATGACGCTTCGATACCAGTCGAGAAACGACGTGTCCCAGGTGTCAGTGTCCCAGGGCATTGTGCGACGGGCACGTTCTGAGGTCTCCGCGGTGAGGCCAACTTCGTCGCCGTAGAAGAACGTCGGTGCGCCCGGCATGCACAACAAGAGCCCGAACCCCGCCTTCGCAACCTCGTCGTCGTCGCACATCGTTCGCCAGCGGGCGGTGTCGTGCGAAGACAGCAACGTCATGGAACCCATCGTCACTTGCCACGGCATCGCCGACCGAACAGAGTCCATGGACCGGGCCATTTGGGAGCCGGTTCGGCGAGGCTGGCCTGGGCCGGCGTGGAAGGCTCCGAGCGCCGTGAATTGTCCGAGCCATGAAGCGATCGGACGCGTGATACCTGCGTAGTTCATGACGCCGTGCCAACCATCTCCAGGGGCATCAAGGCTGGCATCGAAGAAGTGCTCGCCGACCAACCAACGGTCTGCATCGGTCTCCTCGATGGTCTTGCGTGCGGCTCGGGCGACGTCTTGATTGAGGTCGAGCGGCCCGAGGCGGCCGGTCATGTTCGCCACGTCGATTCGCCATCCGGCCATGTTGAACGGTTCGGCGAGGTAGTGAGCCAAGTGAGACTTCGGGCCTTCGTAGTAGCGGCGGCGCATCTCCTCACTTCGGTGATCGAGCTTCGGCAGGCTGTCGATCCCAAGCCACGATTCGTACGAACCGGGGTGGTCGTTGAAGAAGTAGAAGTCAGCCTCATCACTGTGTTGGTCGGCTTGTGCCGCCTGGAACCACTCGTGGCGATCACCAGTGTGGTTGAGCGTGAGGTCGGTCATGACCTTCAATCCGGCTCGATCCGCAGCCTGGGAGAGCCGTGCCAAGGCCTCGTCGCCGCCGAGAACGGGATCAACGAACCCGAAGGTGGATGCGTCGTAGCGATGGTTTGATCCGGCCGGAAAGACGGGAGTGAGATAGATCCCGCCAACTCCGAGATCGATCAGGTGGTCGAGCTTCGCCGTGATTCCATCGAGGTCGCCGCCGTACATCTGCAGCATCGCCTCGTGACCATCGGCAATGGGCGTGTCCCAGCTCACCCAGTCGGCCCAGGACGTGTCGGTCGGGTGGTTGTCGTGGGCGTAAACGCCAGTCGTTGCAAAGCGATCGGGAAAGATCTGATACCAGACGGTGTCCGGAACCCAGCTGGGGGCCCCGCCGGTCGTAATGAGGCGATAGTCGTCGCGATCTGAAGGATCCCAGTCGAGCAGACCCGCGCCGTTGAGCCACCGCGGTCCCTCGTCTGTCTCCAGGTAGAAGCGATAGTTCTGCACGTTCTGGGTGCATTCGATGTCGAAACGAATCCGATCAGCATCGATGCCGGTCCCTCGCTCGCCTTTCGCCCAGAACTGTTCGGCGTCCCTCATGCCTCGAAGCCACGCCTCCTCGATGGGCATCGCAGCGCCGTCGCTGCTTGTCGTCGGCAACTCCACCTCGACGGTGACGGTGTCGCCAATCGATGGCCGAGGCTGGTCGACGTATCGAGCAGAGGGGTCGTGGTGGGGCTGATCGAGAAACACAGACGGTCGGTCCTTCGGCGGCACGATCGAAGCGTGCCACGAATCGGGCTGAGAGTTGGCCAATCGGACGAACGAACAAAGATGTGAATCGGGGCGACCCTTTTGGGCCGCCCCGAATCTGGCGTTCGACGTTGGGAGAACGCCGAACGAACTCTGTTGCTACCCGAGTGAGCGTCAGCTCACGGTGGACACAAACTCGATGCGGCGATTGGCCGCCTTGCCCTCGGGAGTGTCGTTGTCGGCGATTGGGTTCGTCTCGCCGTAGCCGACTGCCGTCATGTTCTGCGCCGCAACGCCCTTCTCTGCGAGATAGGCCTGGACTGCCTCTGCCCGGTCCTGGCTCAGCTGCTGGTTCAGTGCATCATCGCCATCCGCATCGGTGTGTCCCGCGATCTCCACGATGGTGTTGTTGGCGATCAGGAACTCGGCAGCACCGTCGAGAACGGTTGTGCTGTCTGGGGTGATGACTGCCGAGCCGGTCTCAAAGTTGATCGGTGCTATGCCAAGTGCATCGTTGAGCGATCCGCCCAGCAAGGCCTGCACATCCGGTGGAAGAAGAACCGAGTCCACGATGTGAATCACTCCGTTGTTTGCCGTGACGTCTGCGCTCTGGACAGCGGCGCCGTTGATGGTCGGTGCTCCGTTGTTCAACGCAACGTTCAGATTTGTTCCCTCAACGGAAGCGAGGGGCCCGTCAACCAAGTCAGCCGAACCGAGATTGCCAGCGACTGCGTGGTAGGTCAGCACTCGTTGGAGGAGTTCGGGATCGTCTTTGACCGTGTCTGGAAGCGCAGCGATCGCATCGTCGGACGGAGCAAAGATCGTGAACGGTCCATCGCCTTCGAGGACATCGGCAAGTCCCGCTGCGTCGACCGCTCCCACGAAGCGGCCAAGCTCACCGTTCTGGTCAGCAACATCGAGCAGGTTTCCGGGAATCCAGCCCTCGGGTTCGGCTGCCTCGGTCGTTTCGGTCTCTGCCACATCGGCTTCGGTCGTTGCCGATTGCTCTGTTGCCTCAGTTGTTTCGACTGGCAGAGCCTCTTCTTCGATTGCGGTGGTGTCAGTCGAAACGGCAACTTCGCCGTTGTCGTCGTCGGAGCTGCTGCAACTCCATGCGAGTAGTGCGATCAAGGGGATCAGCAAGAGAAGCGGCAGCCATCGGAGAAAGCCATTCTTCTTCTTTTCGGGCTCGGGGCTTCGCACCGCAGCTGATGTTCCTGCGCCAACAGTCGTTGCCGCCCCGCCGACGCGGCCCGCTACTCCGCGGGCGCCGGCCGATGCGCCAGCGACTGCGCCGGATGCGGCTCCGCCTGCTGCACCCGCTGCTGCCGCGAGGCCGCCAAAACCTGCGATCTTCTTGAGATTGTTCACGAATCGACCGTCGTCGTCACCGGATTCAGCCGCCGCGCCTCCGTCGAGTAGCCCCAGTACCTGACCATGTCCGCCGGACTCCATGGAGGACCACTCCGAGCCGAGCTCGCGAGCCAAGCCCGCTTTGTCGAGGCCACGCGTTGCTTGTCGCTTACCGAGGAACCCAATGACCATGGGGGCGATCATGGGGAGCAACTTCGTGATCTGACCGAGGCTCATGCCCGAGCGCTCCGCAAGACCATGTGTCGCATGTGTTCTGGCACCTCCCAGGAGGCCGTCGACAAGGAGGTTCCCGGCTGATTCACCGCCGGGAGGAGTGGCAGACTCTGAGTTGAAGAGATCGGTGAAGTTGTCGAGAATCGAACCGTCGTCGCCCTTCACCAGGTCAAAGAGCGCAGAAGCGCTCGATGGCGAGGCGGCGCGCTTGGTGACACTGCCCAGAAGCATGGGTATGGCGGAAGCCAGCGCGCTGTTGGTCGTGGTGGAATCGGCGCCGAGTGTGCTCGCCAACTGCCCGGACGCGCCGGTGCTGGCCAGAATCTGGCCGATCTCTTCGAACATGGTCATGGTGGTGTCTGCCCTTCATTGCGGGTGTTCTCTTCACCGAACGGGAACGGGTGTCGAGACCTGACTCAACAGAGCCAGTCAGAACAGTGACGTGCGGTCACGCTCCGAAGTTTCAAGATTCCTCAAATTTGTTACCTGTTGGTAACCAGGCAAGATGAAGGAATGTCCGATCCGTCGAGTGAGCCGACACCTCCCATCAACCACGACAACGTCACGAGATGGATGTCCGAACGCGTCGAGATCGTCGGACCGCTTCGCTTCGAACTGATCGCTGGCGGCCGGTCGAATATGACGTTCACGGTGACCGATGCCGTCGGTGCAAAGTTCGTGTTGCGACGTCCGCCCTCCGGGCCGCTGTTGCCGAGTGCACACGACATGGCTCGGGAGCATCGATTGATGGACGCACTCAAAGACAGCCCGGTTCCTGTGCCGAGGATGGTTGGTCTTTGTCAGGACGAGGCGGTCAACGGCCGTGACTTCTATGTGATGCACCACCTCGATGGTGTGGTGGTTCGAGACATCGAGATTGGCCGGACGTTCGATGTCGCTACCAGAACTCGAATGTGCCACGAGCTCATCGACACACTCTGCACGCTGCATCGGGTGGACATCGATGAAGTCGGCCTCGGCAATCTGGCGAAGCGAAGCGGCTACATCGAGCGCCAGATCAAACGGTGGTCTGGTCAGTGGGACCAGTCGAAACAGCGAGAGATTCCCTTGATCGATCGAGTGCGCGACACCTTGATCGAGCGACTTCCCGAAGGTGCGCCAACCACGATCGCTCACGGCGACTATCGACTCTCAAACTGCATGATGGACCCGGCGGGCCCGGTGGCCGGGGTCCTCGATTGGGAGCTCTGCACTCTGGGAGATCCAATGGCTGACTTGGCAGGACTTCTTGGGTATTGGTTCAGCGAGGATGAGGTTGACCCCAAGGGCGATGCAGAGACAACGGGCCTTGAAGGGTTTCTGTCTCAGGAAGAAATGGCGGGGTTGTACGCCGAGCAGATGGGTGTCTCCCTCGAGCTTGTCGACTACTACCGGGGCTTCGCAGCGTGGCGGCTCGCGTGCATCGCTGAAGGGGTCTATGCCCGGTACCTGAACGGTCAACAGGGAGAGCAAGACGAGGAGTTCGACCTCGATGAGTATCGAGACTCCGTTGTTCGTCGAGTTGATGTCGCCGCAGGGCACCTCGGGCTGTAGCCGCCATGACGACGCCGCCGGACTTCACCACGAATCCATTGGGCCATGTGTGTTTGTCGTTCGACTTCGACGGTCCGTCGTTGTGGATGATGCGCAAGATGACAACCGCAGGACCTGTGTCGAGAGGGGAATTCGGGGCGGTGGCGGTGCCGCGCATCCTCAAGTTGTTGGCCAAGCGGGACATTGCCTCCACCTTCTTCATTCCCGGCCACACCATCGAGACCTATCCCGATGTTTGCCGGATGGCCGTTGACGCTGGGGTCGAGATTGGGCTGCACGGATACGCACACGAGATGAACGCGTTGCAGTCGCTCGATGAGGAGCGCGCCGCCTTCTCTCGCTCCTTCGAACTCATCGACAAACTGACGGGTGCTCCGCCCGTTGGCTATCGGGCGCCTGCTGGCGACATGACGAGCCAGACCATCGGCCTGCTCCTCGAACACGATGTGCTGTACGACAGTTCGTTGATGGGTGACGACTACCGGCCCTATCGGGTGCGGATCGGCGACGAGCTTCCGCAAGAGGATGCGATGGTGTTCGGGGAGGAGTCCCCGCTCATCGAATTGCCCTGGTCCTGGACGAACGACGACTACCCCTACCTGGAGTTCGTTGCCTTCAAGCGCATGATCATGCCTGGTCTCGGACGGCCCGAGGACATGTTCGCCAACTTCATGGGCGACGTCGAATGGATGATTCGTGAGGTCAGCGCAGGCGTTCTGACCCTGGTCTTTCATCCTCAGGTGATCGGCCGGGGTCACCGACTGCTGGCCCTCGAGCGGTTCATCGATGAGGTTGCGGACCGTGGTTGTTCGTTTTCGTCGATGCGCGATGTTGCGACTGCGGTGGCCGACGGCGTCGACTTCGGGGCCGAGCAGTAAGAGACCGAGCAGTAAGACACCGAGGAGCCGCCAACAGGGTCGCTAGGCGATCTGTGTGCGTCGCTGGCTCACGGTCAACAATCCCAAGGCGAGAACGGCTGCGCCGAAGGAGACGGCGACCGGTCCACTGATGCCGAATCGTTCGAAGAGCAGACCGCTGGCAATGGTGCCAGTGCCTCGAGCCAGGGTTCCGATGGCATTGTTCGCCGCCAGCACCCGTCCGCGGGCGGCTGGCGCTGCCTCACTGACAAACGAGAACGACGTCACGATCGAGTATTCGAATCCCAAGAAGAAAATGAAGAGTCCGAGGATGGCCACGATGAGTGAAGTTGACGCCTGGGTCATGACAACGATGCCAACGACGAGTCCGACGAGGGCCATGCGGGTGGTGCGAACGGCTCCGAGTCGATCAGCAAAGACGGCCGAACTCGACGAGGAACCGAGCTCGGCAACACCGAAGGCGAAGGCGAGGGCGCCGACCCCACCAACGGAGACGTCAAAGGCATCTTCCAGCCAGGTGCCGACAATCACGATCGTGGTGAGTCCCGCCATGGCAATCGCCGCAGACCCTGCGATGAGCAGCCAGGCGTCGAGCCCAAGTGGATCGCGGTTCGGAGGGCCGGTCGCATCCTTGGTGGGTCCGACGTGGTCGGTCGTCGTGGCCACGAGCACGGCGCAGAGAGCAGCCACGATGGCGATGAAGACGAATGGCGCTCGCCATCCGCCTAATCGGAGCAAGACCGCCACGATCGGGGCGCCGATGAGCAGGGCCATCGCCCACGAGGTTTCGAAGATCCCGATAACTCGGCCCCGCTGTTGAAACGGGACTCGCCGACTCAGGTAGGTGTGGCCGCCGACCGTGTAGAGCGAAACGCCGATGATGAGGAGGAAGAATGACGCGGCGAAGATCGGAAGGGATCCGCTCAGCGCCATGAGCGCAGACACCGAGACGAACCCGAGCGAGAGCGACATGAACCACCGCTCTTTGCCTCCGTCCAGCTGGCGCCCGACGAGCAGCGTGAACAACCCGGCCATCTCTCCCACGCCGAGAATCGTGGTGAGCTGGGCGGTTGTGGCGTCGAAGGCCCGCTCGAGTTCGAACAGAAAGAACGGAATCCACCGGAGCGCCGTGTTGCCAATCGCTTTGCCGGCTGTCAGCCGGGCAAGTTGGCTTCGGCCCACGATCACGTCGAGAACGTATCTGCCCTTGTCGTTCGGCAGAGCGAGATTTCTTTTTGCCTCACTGTTTCAGCGGGAAAAGTGACCCTGGGTGGGGTCGCCGTCACTCTTCGGAGGACTTCGCTGTCACACCCCACTTCTATGGTCCCCGGTATGGACCTTCTCCCCGTTCTGGCCCTCTTGTTGCTCGCTGTCGGTTTCGGCCTGCTGGCTGGCTCGTTCTTTACCCGCCCTCGTACCCAAGCCGAGACCGATGATGGCGGGCCGACCAACGCTGAGCAGACCCAGGCGGTCGTGGATGCTGCCCTCCAGGCCGTGCGTCATGAGCGCAACGAGTCGATGCAGCAAGCGCTCGACACGGTCCTTTCGGTCGCCTCATCGAAGCTCGGCGATCAGCTGGAGGCAGGCAAGCAAGTCATCGACCAGGAGCAATCCGTTGTGGGCGAGCAAGTCGCACATCTCCACACCGAGTTGCGACGTGTCGGCGATCTCGTGACCAATCTGCAACAGGAACGGGCTGAGCAGAACGGCCGGCTCACAAACGGGCTGGAGCACGCCTTTGCCGTGACTTCGACCCTTGCGGACACAACTCGTTCGCTGCGCGAAGCGTTGGCTTCCCCCAAAGCCCGAGGGCAGTGGGGCGAACGGATGGCCGAAGACGTGCTCCAGGTCGCCGGATTCATCGAGGGTGTCAGCTACACCAAGCAGACCCAGATCGCCGGTGGCGGGATTCCCGATTACACGTTCCGGTTGCCCAAGGGGCACACGGTCCACATGGACGTGAAGTTCCCAATCGACAACTACTTGCGGTGGATGGAGACCGAGGCTGGCCCCGAAGCTGATGCGCACATCAAGTCGTTCCGACGAGATGTCCGGCATCGCATCAAGGAGCTCGCCGATCGGGCGTACATCGACCCGGAGACCACTGTCGACTATGTGCTGTTGTTCATCCCGAACGAAAGCGTGTACGGATTTCTGCACGAGCATGACCCCGGCGTGGTCGATCTCGCCCTGGCGCAGAAGGTTGTTTTGTGTTCGCCGACCAGCTTGTTTGCTGTGCTTGCAGTGATTCGTCAGGCGGTCGACAACTTCTTGGTCGAGCGGCAGAGCGACGAGATTCTGGCGAAGATAGGGGGACTTCGAGATCAGTGGCAGAAGTTTGGAGACTCGATCGACAAAGTTGGTCGGGGCCTCGCGTCGGCTCAAAAGGGCTACGACGATCTCACCGGCACCCGAACCAAGCAGTTCCAGAAGAAGCTCGATGAGCTTGAGATCGCCCGCGACGTCCGAGCCCAGGAACTGGCCAACGATGCAGCGACGAGCGGTGCGGGCATCAATGATCGAGAGGAACTTCCCGCTCTCCGGCAAGTGGTCTAGCTACCCTCGCTCTCCATGAGCGAACCGATTCTTGTCGCCGTTGCCTGGCCCTATGCCTCAGGGTCGCGCCACCTCGGCCATCTCGCTGGCGCGTACCTGCCTGCGGATGTCTTTGCCCGCTATCAGCGACTGGTTGGACGGGACGTACTGATGGTCAGTGGCTCCGACGTCCACGGCACACCAATCACTGTGCGGGCCGACGACGAGGGCGTGACGCCTCAAGACATCGTGGACCGCTATCACGGCGAGTTCGTTCGGCAGTGGGAGGAGCTTGGGGTCTCTTGGGATTTGTACACCACGACCGGTACTGAGAATCACGCAGCGGTCACTCAAGAGATGTTTCTCAAGCAGCTCGAGGCTGGTCATATCGATCGTCGAATGTCCGATCAATTCTTCGATCCAGAAGCCGAGCGTTTCCTGCCCGACCGCTATGTAGAGGGAACGTGTCCGCATTGTTCCTACGCCGATGCCAGAGGCGATCAGTGTGACAACTGCGGCCGCACACTCGATGCAGTCG
Organism: uncultured Acidimicrobiales bacterium; assembly: GCA_937930695.1. Taxonomy (GTDB): domain Bacteria; phylum Actinomycetota; class Acidimicrobiia; order Acidimicrobiales; family SZUA-35; genus CALEWY01. Next base: position 28,015 of record CALHCB010000026.1, read on the forward strand.
AATTGGGCGATCCTCGCTCAAAGCTCTCAGGAGCGACGCCCGTTCTGCGCGAGACCGAACACTTCTACTACCGCTACTCCGACTTCAACGATCGCATCAAGGAGTGGCTCACGAGTCGCGAGGGTTGGCGTCCGCATGTCCAGAACTTCGCGATGGGCTGGCTCGAGGAAGGACTCCACGATCGGGCTATTACGCGCGACATCGAGTGGGGAATCGACCTGCCGGTCGATGATCTCGGCCCGGGCAAGCGAATCTACGTTTGGTACGACGCGGTCATCGGCTATCTCTCCGCCTCAAAAGAATGGGCTGCCTCGACTGGTGACCCAGAGGCCTGGCGCCGCTGGTGGGAGAACCCCGACGCAAAGAGCTACTACTTCGTTGGCAAAGACAACATTCCTTTCCATTGCCTTTTCTGGCCAGCTCAGCTCATGGGTGCGGGCGATCTGCAGCTGCCAACAAACGTGCCAGCCAACCAGTACGTCACCTTCAAGGGCGGTAAGGCATCGGCCAGCCGCGGAATCGGTCTGACGATCCAGGAGGGGCTCGACCGTTTCCAGCCCGATGGCATCCGATTCGCCCTCGCAGCGGCGTTCCCAGAACAAGCTGACACAGAAATCTCTGAGGGCGAGATCGCTCGCAGAATCAATGAAGAGCTCGTCGCGACATGGGGGAACCTCGTGAACCGAGTGCTCTCCATGACCAACAAGAACTGCGATGGTCAGGTGCTTGCTCCTGGGGAGCTTTCTGCCGACGACGCCGAGATCCTTGCAGTCGTGGACAAGGCCATCGAAGACGCAGCGGCGCACTTCGAAGCCGTCGAATTGCGGGCCGCGCTCCGCGTGGCGATGGCCTCCGCACAGGCGGTCAACGCCTATCTCAATGCGCTTGAACCATGGCGGACGGTCAAGACCGACCTCGATCGAGGGCGGACGATCCTGCACACCGCGCTCAGTGCGATCAATGGCGTGCGCGTGCTCTTTGCGCCGTTCCTTCCGTTCTCCTCAGCGCAGCTCGATGAGGTGCTGGGGCAGATCTCCGGGTGGCAGCGTGATGAGCTGGCCGTCGGGACCATCATCGACAAGCCAACGCCGTTGTTCGCCAAGGTCGACCTCGAAGCACTCGAGGCTGCGGCCTCCTTATCTGAGGCTTGAGGTCAGTTCGATGTCGGAACTGTCAGAGCACGAAGCGTCACCGGATGTGGCCAATGGTGAGCCCGAACTTGGTCGCGGTTGGTTCGACAATCACTGCCATCTCACGAGCCTGAAACGTGAGCCGGCCGTTGTTATTGCCGAGGCGGCGACCTTCGGAATCGACTATCTGCTGACGGTCGGGTGTGACCTGGATGACAGCGCTCGGGCGATTGAGATCGCCAGTGGGTTCGACAACGTGTGGGCGACGGCGGGTATTCACCCTCACGAGGCCGAGCCCTTTCTCGCCATGGGCGATGAAGGTCGTGCCCGGCTGGAGAGTATGGCCACCGAGGGCGACATCGTGGCGGTGGGGGAATGCGGGCTCGACTACTTCTATGAGCATTCGCCTCGTGAAGCGCAACGGCAGGTCTTTGAGTATCAGATCGACTTGGCCCATCGCCTCGACCAGGCGCTCGTCATCCATACTCGCGACGCCTGGAGCGAAACCTTCGACATCCTGGATTCGTGCGGGATGCCGCCACGAACTGTGTTCCATTGCTTCACCGGCGGGCCAGATGAGGCGGCCGCCTGCCTCGAGCGAGGCGCCTACTTGTCGTTCAGCGGCATCGTGACCTTCAAGACAGCGGAGGACCTTCGCGAGGCCGCTCGGATCACGCCATTGGACCGCACGCTCGTCGAGACCGACTCGCCCTATCTTGCTCCCGTTCCACACCGCGGACAGACCAATCGACCCGCGTTGGTGTCCGTTGTGGGCCAGGCAGTCGCAAATATTCAGGATTTAACACTTTCTGAGATGGCAACGGCCAGTTGGCGAAACGGACAGTTGCTCTACGGAGCGTGACGGTGTCGTCACCGGACGATGTTGCGGTTTTGTTACGACGTTTCTATGGTTCGCCGTCGTGGGCGTAGGACTGATGGACGACACTCGCGGGGTAAACACCCCCCGGACCCTTCCATCGACGTCCCCACGGCGATCCGGGGGACCCGGTCACAACGGTGGAACCGACGGAATTTCACGGAGCGGTTTGATTGCTCTGGTTGTCTCAACAGTCGTGGCACTTGCTCTCGTCGCGGTGACGAGAGACTCGGGTGAGTCCCAGGATGTCGTGACCGAGTCAACACCTCCGAGTTCAGTGAGCAGCACATCCCAGCCTGCAGTCGATGAGTCGTCCGCTAGCTCACTCTTTGAAGATGTCGATAGCGATGGCTTGTTCTCGGCTGGAGCGCGGGTCGAACTCCCCGATGCAGGACGGGTGCTCGACGGCGCGTCAAGTGCCGGGGTCCAAGCTTCGGATCTCGCGTCGACCAGCCCAGTCGATTCCTCGGCATCGCAGCGCGATCTTGATGATTCTGCGGTCCGCACCGACGGAGCAACTCGAGCCGCAGACCTGGTAAGTCCGTCTGGGCAGGCAGAGGGATCAACGTCCCCGACGACTGCGTCGTCATCGAACGTGAGCCCGACAACTGCTGCTCCGACGACTCAAGCCCCGACCACTGCGGCGCCAACCACGGCGGCCCCGACGACGGCAGCGCCAACCACCGAAGCTCCAACGACTGAAGCTCCGACCACCACGGCAGCTCCGACGACCGCGGCGCCGGTTCCAACGACGCAGGCACCGCCGGCAGAAACTGCTCCCCCTCCGGACACCACGGGTGAACCAACTGCGGACCAATGGGCCGCGGTTCGTCAATGTGAGGCGGGCGGCAGCTACACGATCGTCAGCAGAAGCGGGCTCTACCACGGGGCCTACCAGTTCCATCAGCAGACCTGGGACAGCGTTGCTGGTTCGCTTGGCAGAACCGACCTCGTAGGAATCCCCCCGGAAGTTGCTGCGGCGAGCGACCAGGACGCACTGGCCCTTCAGCTCTGGAGGCAGCGCGGCAACGCGCCATGGCCACACTGCGGCGTTCACCTTCCGCCTGGCCCTTGAGCGGCCCGACACGGCTGACTCGCACGATCATCAAAGAGGTTCTCGAACGGCATGGGCTCGACCCGTCCCGTGCCCTCGGGCAGAACTTCCTCTGTGATCCTGCGATGGTTGACAAGATCGTCCGGCTCGCGGGTGTTGGTCCCGGAGATCGCGTCGTGGAGATCGGCCCCGGTCTCGGTTCGCTGACCGTTGGGCTGGTCACAGCCGGAGCCAACGTGCTCGCCGTCGAAATCGACAAGTACCTCATTCCACCTCTTACGGAGATCGTTGGGCCGGCGATAGACGATGGGACCGTTCGCATCATCAATGCGGACGCGCTAGAACTCGATTGGGCTGCTGAGCTTGGCGACACGCCGGCCAAGGTCGTCGCCAACCTGCCCTACAACGTGGCCACCCCGTTGGTCCTCGACCTCTTGTGCACACAACCGTTACTGACGTCGTTCCTGGTCATGGTGCAGGCGGAAGTAGGGGAGCGTCTCGCCGCTGCTCCTGGCGGTCGGACACGCGGCATTCCGTCGGTGATCTGTGAGTACTGGGGCGTCGCCTCGGTGGTCGGTCGAGTGCCGCCACAGGTCTTTCTGCCCCAGCCCCGGGTCGATAGCGTGCTCGTCCGCATCGATCGGTCGTCGACGCCGAGAGTGGACGCGGAATTCTCCGATGTGTCGACCGTGGTGCGGGCCGGCTTTGGACAGCGACGCAAAATGTTGCGCCGCAGCCTCGCCGCCCAATTGGACGAGGATCAGATCGCGGCGGCGGACGTCGATCCGACCGCCCGAGCAGAAACGCTTGACCTCCAAGCGTGGGGTCGGCTTGCCCGTGCCTATTCTTCGAGTCGATGCTGATCGTCGCTGCCCCGGCCAAACTCACACTGACACTCCGGATGACTGGTCTGCGAGCCGACGGCTATCACCTGATCGATGCCGAAATGGTCACGCTCGATCTGCACGACACGCTGGAGATCGACCCCGAGGGCGCTTTCTTGCCTCTCGATTCGCTGGAGCTGATCGGAGCGGGTGCCGATGTTCCGACGGGCCCGGACAATCTTGTCCGCCGAGCGCTCACGTTGTCGGGGCGTCGGGCGGGTCTGCGGTTGACCAAACGGATCCCGTCACAAGCTGGCCTCGGCGGAGGATCATCTGATGCGGGCGCGGTGCTTCGTTGGGCGGGCTTTGACGATCTCGATGCCGCGGCTGCTCTCGGCGCCGACATCCCGTTTTGTACGGTTGGTGGACGAGCCAGGGTGCGCGGCATTGGCGAAGATGTCGAAGAACTCCCCTTCGTGGCTCGGGACCTCACGATCGTGACCCCACCGATCAGCTGCCCGACACCGGCGGTCTTCCGTGCTTGGGACGACCTCGGGGGCCCTAGGAATCTCGAGGGTGAGAATGATCTCGAGGCGGCGGCGCTCGTCGTGGCGCCCGAACTGGCTCGTTGGCGTGATGCATTGGCCGAACTCAGTGGACAACGTCCGAGGCTGGCGGGGAGCGGTTCTACGTGGTTTGTCGAGGGCCATGTGCCGGGCGAACGCCACGTAACGACGAAAACCACCCCGAAGGGGTGGTTTCCAAGCGCCGGGCGTGAGCCCGGGATCGATTTGTAGCCTCGGCTATTTCTTGTTGCGGCGTTGAACGCGCGTCCGCTTCAGAAGCTTGCGGTGCTTCTTCTTGCGCATGCGCTTCCGACGCTTTTTGATGAGAGATCCCATGAGGCGGCACACACTAGCGGGCTGATTGCGTACACCCACACGATCGACCACACGATCCGTGCGTAATCTGCTAGGTATTCAGATCTTGTGTAGCGAGATCATCCGATAGCGTCTCTAGGACCAATCCATCCCGGGTAGTTCAGTTGGTAGAACACCAGACTTTGAATCTGGTTGTCGTAGGTTCGAGTCCTGCCCCGGGAGCCACATTCTGAGTCTTGGCTTGGCCCGGGATCGTGTTGCAACATTGCTTCGATCCTTTGTCCCGAGAATCTCAGTTGCTAGAACGGATCATCATGCTGGCGCAGACCCCCTTGTCAGCCCTCGTGATCGCAACGGCCTCAGGCGCCCCGATGCGATCTGAACGGCCCAAACCCATTCACTTGCTCTGCGGCCGTCCGATGCTGAGTTATGTGCTCGACGCCATCGGGGATGCCGGCGTTGATCGCGTCAGTGTCGTCACCGGACCGTTCGGCGATTGGGTGAGCAAACGTGTTCTGGAAGATCCGCCCTCTGTCAGCTTGAACTTCGTGGAGCAGCGTCAGGGACGAGGGTCTGCTGACGCAGCCTTGCTCGGGTTGAGCGCCTTTGAAGACTTCGACGACGACGGCGATCTGGTGATCGTTCCTGCGGATCTTCCCTTGTTGCAAACCGGGACCATCGCCGCACTCATCGAACGGCACCGAACTTCGGGCGCGGCGTGCACGGTGCTCACGACTGTGGTCACTGATTCTGGCCAGCACGACCGAATCGTGCGCGACCGACACGACCGGGTCGCCGAGGTCAGGCGAGCAGCCCATCTGTCCGACGACGAGGGTCGCCTGGAGAACGGTGACAGCGAGATTGCCTTTGGCATTTATTGCGTACGCCGCGGGCTCCTCGCCCCGGCGTTGCGCCGCACACGGCCAGATCGGTCCGATGGAACCCACCAGTTGTCCGACGTTGTGGCTGTCTTGGCTGAGTCCGGGCATCCCGTTGTGACCGCTCCAGTTCTGGAGAGTCCTGTGGACGCTCGGCCGGTCGATGATCGACGGCTGCTCGCTGAAGCCGAGGCGGAACTCCGACATCGTACGAATCTTCGGTGGATGGATCGTGGTGTGACCATGATCGACCCCTCTCGCACGTACATCGATGCGACCGTCGAGCTCGGCGTCGACGTCACGTTGTTCCCCGGAACCATGTTGCAGGGATCAACGGTGGTTGGTGATGGCTGCGAAATCGGACCCGACACGAGACTTGATCGATGTTCGATCGGCCGTGACTCGGTGATCGAAAAGACCATGGCCCGCCTGGCGGTCGTGGGCGACAACTGTCGAGTGGGCCCATTCGCCGTTCTCGAACCGGGTTCTGACCTGGCTGATGGTCTCGTGACCGGACCGTTCTATGCTTCCCGAGCCGGAGAGTGACGGGGAGAAGCGGTTCCCGTCCCTGATCCAGGGGAGCAGTCAGTGGAAACACGGCAAACGGTCACCAAGAAAACCCTCAATCTCTTTGCGGGACGACACAACGACGGGCTGGCACATGACGTTGCCGAACTCCTTGGGATAGAAGTGACCGAGGCTCACCTGAGTCAGTTCGCGAACGGCGAGACGCACTGTCGCTTTGGCATGTCGGTGCGAGGCTCAGATGTCTTCATCATGCAGAGCCACAGTTCGCTCGAAGGTCGCTCGCTCAACGACTCGATCATGGAGCATCTGATCATGGTCGATGCGGCTCGGCGGGCCTCAGCCAAGCGAATCACCGCAGTGATGCCGTTCTACGGATACGCCCGGCAGGATCGTAAATCCGAGGGTCGTGAGCCGATCACGGCCAAGCTGATTGCTGACCTTTTCGCCGCGTCGGGGGCATCTCGACTGATCTCCATCGACTTGCACTCCGGACAAATCCAGGGCTTCTTCAACGGACCTGTCGATCATTTGGTTGCTATGCCGATCCTCGTTGACCACCTGAAGTCCTACGGCGACAACTTGGTTGTGGTGAGTCCGGATGCCGGTCGAGTCAAGGTTGCAGAGCGCTACGCCCAACAACTTCATGCCGACTTGGCCATCGTGCACAAGCGTCGCTTGAAGGGCGTGAAGAACGCCGTTGAGGCCAAGGATGTCGTCGGTGAGGTCGAGGGCCGTGACTGTGTGCTGATCGACGACATGATCGACACTGCGGGCACGATTTGCTCGGCCGCTGAGCTGCTAATGGAGCGTGGTGCGAACTCGGTGACAGCTGCTGCCACCCACGGCGTCTTCTCGGGTCCTGCGGTCGATCGGCTGAAGAACTCGGTCCTCCGTAAGGTTGTCGTCACCGACACGCTCCCGATGCCCCCGGAGAAGCAGTTCGACAAGCTCGAAGTGCTGTCGGTTGCGCCTCTGATTGCGGACGCTGTTCAGGCAGTTTTCGAGGACACATCGGTCAGTAAGATCTTCGACGGTCAGAACCAAAACTGAGCACCACTATCGCCTGCGAGTGGGGGCGACCGAATCAATGTCTTGCCCGATAGGCTTTCGAGCTGAATCAAGGCTGCCCACTCGGGCGCCCTATGTCTCAAGGATCGTTATGCCGACCGTCGTCAAAGCAACCACCGGACGCCAGCAGGGTTCACGCCCATCGCAGCGTCTCCGCGAAGAGGGTCAGCTCCCGGGCGTCCTTTATGGATTGGGCCAGGAGCCCATCGTCGTTCAGGTCACCTACACCGAGCTCCGCGATGCGATGAAGTCCTCTGATCAGGGCCTCAACACCGTGATCACTCTCGACGTCGAGGGCGTGCAGTCCGATGTCATCCTCAAGGACATCCAGCGCGACCCGATCCGTCGCACCGTGACCCACGCAGACTTTCTGCGAGTCGATGAGGGCACCAAGGTGACCATCACGGTCCCAATCGTGTTGAGCGGACACTCCGAAGAGGTCGCCGATGCCGGCGCCATCGTCGAGCAGAAGATGTTCCAGCTCAAGGTGTTGTGCTCACCGAGCGCCATTCCCAAGCAGATTGATGCGGACATCAGCAGCATGACGATCGATCAGCGCCTTGCGTTGGCGCACGTCAACCTGCCAGAAGGCGTCACCACCAAGGTCGGTGGCAACATCACCGTGGCCGCCCCGGTTGTGCCTCGCGGCGCCAAGGCGCTCGACGACGAGATCGCAGCAGCCGAGGCTCTGGCTGCCGAAGAGAGTGCTGAAGGCGCCGCTCCCGCAGCCGATGCTGAAGGAGACGACTCGGGCGACGAGTAGTCCGAGTCCTCTGAACGATGGCGTCTCTTTTCCGTAAGGCAGGAGAGCCGCGTCGTCGAGGGACCCCGGCCGACCTTCTGGTCATCGGGCTGGGAAATCCCGGTCCAGAGTTTGATCACACGCGCCACAACGTGGGTGCAGATGCTGTTGCCTTGCTCGCTCACCGTCATGGCGGTGAGCTGCGCAAGGGCAAGGAGAGATCGCTCGTTGCGGAGATTCGCATGGGCGACCTGCGCGTCGCGATCGGCTTTCCCCAAACGTTCATGAACAACTCGGGCGAAGCAGTGCGCCTGTTGGCTCGCCGCTACGGCGTCGAAAACGCGGATCAACTGGTTGTCCTGCACGATGAACTTGATCTTGATGTCGGTCGGCTCAAGATCAAGCAAGGCGGAGGTCTCGCAGGCCACAACGGGCTGCGGTCGATCACCCAACACGTCGGCACAACCGATTTCGTTCGTCTGCGAATCGGGGTCGGGAAACCCCCACCGTCACAGGCCGGTCGAGATTGGGTGCTCCGGCGCCCTGGTAAGGCTGAGGCATCAAAGATTGCTGACTCGCTGGACCGAGCGGTCAAGGCTGTCGAACAATTCGGGGCCGAGGGCCTCGATGCCACGATGAACACCGTGAACCGACGGGCTGATTCACCTGGGTGACCACGCGGTCGGACCGGTCTCTTCTACTCTCCTAGGAGTGAGATCCCGTCGTTCCCTCGTTGCGGTCAGCGTCCTCTTCGCTGGTGCATTGGCAGTGCTTTCCTTCGCCGATCGCGCCCCGGGGTTGAGCAAAGTAGGACTCGGCTGGGTCCGCCAGATCGGGCAACGCATCGAGATGCGCTCGGGCTATGACTTCATCGATCGAAGCGACGTCCCCTTCGCCTACGACACGATCGGCCATATGACGCTGTGGTTCATTGCCGGCTTGCTCTGCTGGTGGCTCTTCGGACGTCGCTCGACCCCGACGTTCATCGCGATTTCCCTCTTCGCTGTGTCTGCCGGTGTCGAGGTGGCCCAGGGCTTCTTGGCGTCGACTCGCACACCAGATGTTGTCGATCTGGCGGCAAACGGAGTTGGGATTGCGCTTGGAGTCTTCGTCGGGGTGACGATCACGATGATGGCTGAATTGTTCCAGCGGGGAGTCCGTAGCCTTACCCGGTGACCTTTCGTCGCCTCCCCGATCTTGTTGCTTCTGACCCCTCGCTTGAGCGAGTCATTGGTCGTTCCGTTGACGTGCTCGCGGTGCCGAGCCCAGCTCGAGCGATCACGCTCGCTGGTCTGGCAACGGGCTCATCTCGCCGCCCAGTTCTCATCGCCGTTCCCACGAGCGGAGAAGCTGACCGTCTCGCTCGGGACCTCGCCCTCTTCCTTGGAGAGGACGACGTGTGTACGTTCCCAGCTTGGGAAACGCTGCCCTTCGAGCGGGTGAGTCCATCGATCGAGGCAATGGGCCAACGTCTGCGGACCATGTGGCACCTCCAGGATCCGGAACGGTGCCCGCAAGTGGTAGTGGCACCGGTTCGTGCGCTGGTCCAGCGACTTGGTCCCCATGTCGAGGAGGTCGACCCAATCCTTGTTGGCATTGGCGACCAGCTCGACCCCCAGCGTTTGGTAGCTGACCTGGTGATGGCCGGATACCGCCGGGAGCCTCAGGTCGAACATCGAGGCGAAGTAGCAATCCGGGGTTCCATCGTCGATGTCTTTCCCTCGACCGCCGATATTCCGATCCGCATCGACTTGTGGGGTGATGAAGTCGATCGCCTCACCAACTTCTCGGTAGCCGACCAACGCTCCACGATCGATATCTCCGAGGCGGAGATCTTCCCCTGTCGTGAGCTGCTGCCAACTGAGGAGATCCAAGAGAAGGCCGGCGAGTTGGTCGCTACGGCGCCTTGGGGTCGCGAGCAATGGGAGCGACTGTCTGAAGGGCAGCAATTCGACGGCATGGAGTCGTGGTTGCCGTGGTTGGCCGAAGAAGAGAGAGTGCTCCCTGACCTCCTCGGCCCCGACTCGCTCATCGTCCTCGTCGAGCCGCGACGAATGCGAGATCGCGGAGCCGACCTCCTCGCAGAAGAGGCTGATCTCGCCACCTCACTTGCGCGGACGTGGGGAGCGCTCGACGAGTCAGCGGACGATCACGCCGCCGACATTTTCCCCAAGCTTCACTTGCCGTTCGATCGTCTCCTGGCCCGTACAACTGCCCCAGTTGTGACGGCGACCGCACTACCCGAGTCACCAGAAGTGGCGGCTGTTGCGGCATCGGGATGGGACTCACCGGGTGAGGAGCTGGCTGGCCGACTCCGCCAGGTCATCGCCGACGGTGCTCGTCTCATCATTTGCGCAGATGGCGCAGGAACGATCGGCAGGGTTGAGAGTCTCCTGGGTGATTGGGGAATTCACCCGACCAACCACGGCAGCACGGTTCCGGAGAACTTCGGCCCCGGCAGCCACCTCGTCATCTCCAGTATCGAGCGCGGCTTTGTCCTTCCCGATGTTGGACTCGCCATCATCAGCGAAGCGGAGCTGACAGGTCGAAGGCGCTCTCATCGAAAGGCGAAGAAGCGGGCCCGACAGAGCGAGGGCTTCTTCGACGATCTGGCTCCCGGCGACTACATCGTCCATCACCAGCACGGCGTCGGACGGTTCGGCGGCATGGTCAAGCGAGCCATCGGAGGCAACCAGCGCGACTACCTGATGCTCGAGTATCGGGGTGACGACAAGCTCTACGTGCCGTCAGATCAGATTGATTTGATTCGGCGCTACACGGGTGGCGACTCACCCTCGCTGCATCGTCTCGGCGGAGCCGACTTCGCCAAGTCGAAGGCCAAGGTTCGTTCAGCGGTCGCAGAGATCGCCCAGGAACTCGTGGTGCTCTATCAAAGTCGGATCGCCACCGAAGGAGTCGCGTTCGAACCCGATACGCCGTGGCAGAGCGAACTTGCAGAATCGTTCCCGTTTGAGCTGACGCCCGATCAGTCAGAAGCCATCGATGCCATCAAGACCGACATGGAATCGACGATTCCGATGGATCGGCTGGTCGTGGGCGATGTCGGCTTCGGAAAGACTGAGATCGCGGTGCAGGCCGCCTTCAAGGCGGTCCAAAGCGGGAAACAAGTTGCAGTCCTAGTCCCGACCACGCTGCTTGCCCAACAACACCATCAAACCTTCAGCGATCGGTTCGCGCCCTATCCGGTGCGCGTCGAGGTTCTAAGTCGCTTCCTGACACCGGCACAGGGTCGCAAGGTCGTCGCCGACACCGCTGCGGGCGAGGTCGACGTCTTGATCGGCACCCACCGAATGCTGTCCGAAGACGTGAAGGTTCCGAAGCTTGGGCTCCTCGTCATCGACGAAGAGCAGCGGTTCGGCGTCTCACACAAAGAGTCGATCAAGCAACTGCGCACGAACGTTGATGTGTTGACGCTGACGGCGACGCCAATTCCTCGCACGCTCGAGATGAGCTTGACCGGTATTCGAGACCTCTCACTCCTCAACACGCCGCCAGCAGACCGCCAGCCGATCCTGACGTATGTGGGCGAGTACGACGAGCGTCCGGTGGCTGAGGCGATCCGTCGAGAGCTCCTCCGCGAGGGGCAGGTGTTCTACGTCCACAACCGCGTGCAGAGCATCGAGAAGGTCGCGAACGACATTCGCAATCTGGTCCCCGAGGCGCGAGTCGCGATCGCTCACGGCCAGATGGACGAAGGCTCGTTGGAGAAGATCGTTCTCGACTTCTGGGAAGGCGAGTTCGACGTCTTGGTGTGCACCACCATCATCGAGTCCGGGATCGATATGCCGACCGTCAACACTCTCGTCGTCGACCGGGCCGAACTGCTTGGTCTGGGACAGTTGCATCAGCTCCGCGGCCGCGTCGGTCGATCTGGACAGCGGGCGTACGCCTACCTGTTCACCAGGCCGGATGCATCGCTGAGCGAGGAGGCCTACGAGCGGCTCCGCACGATCGGCGAAGCAACCGAGCTTGGATCAGGATTCAAGATTGCGATGCGCGACCTGGAGATTCGTGGTGCAGGCAACTTGCTCGGGACAGGCCAAACCGGGCACATCGCGGCGGTTGGTTATGACCTCTATTGCCAGCTGGTGACGGAGGCAGTTGCGGAACTGAACGGTCAGGTCGCCGAAGAGGTCGTCGAGATGAAGCTCGACCTCCCGATCGATGCCAATTTGCCGCCCGAATACGTCGGGGCAGAGACACAACGGCTCGAGGCATATCGTCGTCTCGCCGCAGTCACCAGTGACCAAGAGGTCGAAGACATTCGCACCGAGTGGGCCGACCGCTACGGGCCGATTCCCGAGGTGGCGAACCGCCTCCTCGAGGTTGCAAGACTCAGGGCCGCGTGTTCTCGGATTGGCGTGCGCGACCTCGTCGTCGTCAAGGGACCAGGTTTCGGCGGCCCGGACTGGATCGTGAAACTCGGTCCGGTGACGATGCGAGACAGCCAAGAGATCCGCTTCGAGCGGCTCTTCAAGCACGGGGTTTGGAAGCCAGGGGAGTACGGGCCAGACGGTGGACAGGTCCAAGTGGGATTGAAGAAGTCGAAGAATCTGGCAGGCGACATCGTGTTGTTCTTGGACACCATCTTCCCCGCTGACACCTAGATTCCGTGATCGGCGCCGCCTTCAGTTGGCGGGTACAGAGCTAGCAACGTAGGTTCGGGCCATGGCAGAACAACAGGTCACCATTGGCGATCCGACCATCGACGATTGGCCCGCACTCGTCGATGATCTCAACAAGCTTCTCCGGCTTCGGACAACGCCAATCGGGATGTCGATGTTTGCGACGGTCGAGGAGATGGAGGCCATCCCGAAGATCCGTCGTCCAAAGGACATTCACACCACCGACCAGATCGTGGGAATGGCCTCCCGTCTTAGCTGGACAGTCGGTATCACCAATGATGATCTCGTCGGCCCTCAGTGCGGTGCGGTGCTCGGGCTCCATCCTCGCGACGAGGAGTGGTTGTCTGGAGATCGTATGGCAGGCGTCTGGTTCGAAACCCTCGAGGACGCGTCGGTGCACCAACACGCGATGCACACCGTTGAGTACGGAAAGTTCCAGGCCATGGCGGTGTCTCCTCTGGTGACCGGGCGGCTGGACCCACCTGACATCGCCTTGATCTACGCCAACCCAGCCCAGATGATCCTGCTCATCAACGGTCTGCAATGGGCGGGGTACAAGAACTTTGAGTGGGGATGCGTTGGTGAGTCGTCGTGCGCTGACTCCTGGGGACGTGCCTTGTCGACAGGTGAGCCCAGTGTCTCCATCCCGTGTTTCGCGGAGAGGCGCTACGGAGGCGTGCAAGACGACGAGCTGCTCATGGCGACGCCGCCCTCGTTCTTGCCGAAGGCAATTGCGGGATTGAAGGCCCTGTCGGGGAACGGTTTGCGGTATCCCATCCCGAACTACGGCGTCCAACAGGATGCTCGCGCTGGATTGGGTGTCTCCTATGGCTGACTCGAATCGACGCTCTCTTGCTGACAAGGTTGCGATCGTTACTGGTGGCGCCTCAGGAATCGGCGCAGGGACAGTTCGCCGTCTGGTTGATGATGGAGCCTCTGTGCTCATTACCGATCTCGATGAGGAACGAGGCAAGGCACTCGCCGATGAGCTGGGTGACGCCGCATCGTTTCTTCGCACCGATGTTTCGAAAGAAGAAGACATCAGCGCGGCGATGCTCGAAGTTGTCGATCTCTTCGGGGGTCTCGACATCTTGTTCAGCAATGCAGGATTCGGGGGAGCGCTCGGTCCGATCGTCGATACCTCGGTGGACGACTTTGATCTCACCTTTGATGTGCTGGTGAAGTCGGTGTTTCTCGGCGTCAAGCATGCGACGCCGTTGATTGCCGAGCGTGGAGGTGGATCGATCATCAACACCGCGTCGATTTGTGGCCTTCGACCTGGCTGGGGCCCTCACCTTTATACGACGGCCAAGGCTGCAGTGATTGCCTTTACGCAGACCGCGGCGCTCGAGCTAGCGGAGTCTGGCGTTCGATGCAATGCGATCTGCCCTGGCTTTATCGCCACACCGCTGGCCTACGGTCGACCTGATGCATCAACTGACCAGATCGACAAGATGCGGAATGCCGGAGCCAACAGCCAGCCAATGGGTCGAGTTGGCGAACCAGCTGACATCGCAGCGATGGTTTCCTTCTTGGCATCCGAGGACGGAAGTTGGATCACCGGACAGGCCATCACGGTCGATGGCGGCATGAACGTCGGACCCCTTTGGGGCGATTTTCCCGAGGCCTTCCGGACGAGCAAGCCAATTCGGCACCATCGCCCGCCGGATCGCTGATCGCTGATCGCTGATCGCTGGCTGCCGGGCGGCCTCAGGGGTCAGCTCGGCGAGGTCAGATCGCTCCGCTGGCCTGCTTTCGGCTTGGCCCTCAGTTCGTTTGGCTGAGGGCAGCGCCGAGGTCCATCGCTGGATTCGCGCAGGCCAGCACGTTCTTGAAGCGAGTCTCGAGCGCCGCGACCATCGTCATGTCGGTGAAGATCCAGAACTGATCGTCGATGATGGCGTCGTGCACGAGATCGCCGACCGCGTCGGGATCCAGGCCGGACTGGAGCTGATCCCGGATGAACTCGACCCGAGCCTCCTGCTCAGGGCTTGGTTCGTTGAGGGCGGAGGGCGCGGCCCACTCCGGGCGATTGCGAGCGCTCTCGGCGATTTTGGTGTTGACCCAGCCGGGGCACAGGCAGGAGACGCCGACACCTAAATCTTCGCGGGTCATTTGGTCAAAGAGACCCTCGCTGATGCCTACGACGGCCCACTTCGAGGCGCTGTAGGCGCTGTGCCCCGGGAAGTGCCCGGCCATGGATGCGGTGTTGACGATGTGGCCCTCGCCGTTCTCGAGCATGTGAGGCAGGAAGGAAGCATGGCCGTGAACGACTCCCCAGAAGTTGACGTCCATCACCCATTTCCAGTCTTCAAGATGCACGCCTCCCGGACTTGCGGTGAGGCTCCCGCCTCCGACTCCGGCGTTGTTGCACAACACCGCAACGCTTCCGAACCGCTCGATCGAACTCGTCGCCAGCGCCTCGACTTCATCTGCGCTGGCCACATCGGTCACTGCGGCCATCAACTCGACCGGGTCTGAACCTCGCTCGGCCAATGAGGCCTTGACGTCTTCAACGGCGATATCGAGGGCCGGTCCCTCGATGTCGCTCAACACGACATTCATTCCCGCTCGGGCGAACCGACGGGCGAACGAGAGGCCCATCCCACTGGCGGCGCCGGTGACGACTGCGGTCTTGCCTTTGAGATCTTTCATGACGGGTCTTTCTTGCTGGTCCGCGAGCTCTCGCGGAGACGAATAGTGGTTCGGCTGGCTAGTAGATGCGTCAGCTCAAGTTGGCTGCACCGGCGAATGCTCGGAGCTCGCGCTCGATGTCTCCCATGGGCTGGAAGGCCACCTCGGTGACGCCCTGCTCGGCGAGGCGATCGAGCCGCTCTGGCAACTCCGAGGCGTGACACGTCAGCGGAGTGATCGCCATCGCATCGCCGGTAATGACCTCGCGGTCGATGGGATTGAGTTCGGTCAGGTGTCCCGCATGGAGATCGAGGTGTCGGGATGCTGCGGGGAGTTCATTGGCCAATTCGAGGAACCGATCGGCGTTCGGAAACCCATCGAGCCGAGGATCGCTTTGCTCGAGGAACGCGTGGTAGGCAACGGCCACGCCCGGACCAGCGGTCTCGATGACCCGTGGACTCGCGATGGTTTCGTCCTCATCAAGGATCGTGCCAAAACCGAGAAGGATGACGTCCTCGATGTCGCTGTAGTCCGCGTCGGGCCGAGGTCGTGAGGTAAAGACGCCACTGCCTGAGTCTTTGGCTGCGCCTAGACCTCTCGGGCCATTGACACCCATGATCCACGGGACATTGATCGGGCGAGCGACCGCCTGGCCGGGCCAATGAAGCATCCGGACGGGTTGTCCGTCGACGGTGATGTCTTCTCCTCGAAGCAGCGCTTTGATGTCATCGACCATGCCAGGAAAATGCTTCCAGCTCAACGGCTTCTGACCCATGGCCCGCCGTCCGGTGAATCCAGTACCGGCGCCGATGATCACTCGGTCCTCGCCGACGAGTCCAACAAGTGTGGCGATTGCTGCCGCCGTCGCCATTGGGTGACGAAGTGAAGGAATCAGCACACCGGGGCCCAGCCGGATCTGCTCGGTGCGAACTGCGGCCAGCGCAAGCGTCATCCAACAGTCCAACTGGAGTGCCGGTGTGTCGTAGACCCATGCGGTCTCGAAGCCGAGCTGCTCGGACAGAACGATGTGATCTGGAGTCTCGGGAACTGGTGGGAATGCCACGCTGAGTTTCATCGCTACACCGACCATCCGACGAGCTTGGTATCGAGGTATTCGTCGAGGCCGACATGCCCACCTTCGCGGCCCATGCCGGACTCCTTGACGCCGCCGAACGGCGCGGCGGCCGACGTCGGGTTGATGTCGTTGATCCCGATGATTCCGAAGCGCAGCCCCTCGGCGATCTTCCACGCTCGTGAGATGTCTCTGGTGTAGAGGTAGGCCGCGAGTCCGTACGCCGTGTCGTTGGCCTTGGCCAGGATGTCTTCCTCGTCATCGAAGATGATGACGGGGGCAACGGGCCCGAAGGTTTCTTCGGAATGGATCGTCATTTCCGGTGTCACATCGGCCAGCACGGTGGGGGCGTAGAAGTGGCCCCGGTCGAGTCCGTCGCTGGTAAGTCGCTGCCCGCCTGTGAGAAGACGAGCGCCCTTCTCGACAGCATCGTTGACCTGACGTTCTACTTTGGCCACGCTCGGTTCATCGACCAGTGGGCCGATGCTGACGCCGTCGGTGAAGCCAGAGCCGGCCTGCATCTTGGCCACCCGCTCGGCAAGCGTCGTCACGAATTCTTCGGCGATGGATCGCTGCACGTAGATGCGGTTCGGTGAGATACACGCTTGGCCGGTGTTGAGGAACTTGACCAGCGATGCGCCCTTTGCCGCATGGACGGGGTCGGCGTCATCGAACACGATGAACGGGGCGTGCCCACCCAGTTCCATCGACACGCGCTTTACGTTCGTTGCCGCTCGACCTCCGAGCAGCTTGCCGACCTCCGTCGACCCGGTGAACGTGAGCTTGCGGACACGATCGTCGTTGAGCCATGCATCGCCAACCGGAGCTGGGTCTGATGCGTTGACCATGTTGATCACGCCCGGTGGGAGGCCGACCTCGTCGAAGATCTCGAACACCGCTTTGGCACACAGCGGTGTTTGCTCTGCTGGTTTCAGCACAACAGTGCAACCGGCAGCGAGGGCGGGCCCGAGCTTGCGGGTGAGCATTGAAACCGGATAGTTCCACGGAGTGATCGCGGCCACGACGCCGATCGCCTGACGCATCACGAGGAATCGCTGATCGGGACGGCCGGACGGAATGGTCTCGCCGTAGATGCGCTTGGCTTCCTCGGCGTACCAAAGAAGGAAGTCAGCGGCGTACTTCACCTCATTGCGGGCGGCCCGGATCGGCTTGCCTTGCTCGGTGGTCATGAGCTTGGCCAGGTCCTCATGCCGTTCGGTCATGAGCTCCCAGGCGGCGTAGAGCTTCTCGCTGCGTTGGTATGCAGTCGTTGTCGACCAGCTTTGAAATGCAGCGTCTGCGGCATCCACAGCCTGCGTGGCCTCGGCTGCGCCGCCATCGGCGACGCGACCTACTTCTTCACCGGTGGCGGGATTGGTGACAGCGAAGTCTGACGAGCCATCGATCCAGGATCCATTGATGTAATGCATGGCCCGAAATGTACGTCAGGCAGAGGGCAACGGTGTTAGTCAGCGAGAGCGGATTCAGCGAGCGTGATCAGGAAATCTGTCGCGAGTGCGGGCGAGGCCGAGTCGTTGGTCTCGACAACGAATGCCACCACGATCTCTCCTTTTTGCGCAACGATTGCCGCGGCATAGCCGCCGTCCTCGTCTGAACCGTTTGGTTCGAGAATGGCGACGTCATCAGCTCCGTCGACCGCGCCTTCGCCGAGGCGCATCGGCGGTACGTCAGAAGTCGAACAATCGACCAGGTTGAGGAAAGCCGGTATCCAAGCCTCCACCCCCGGTCCGGATTGGATGATTTGGGCGAGTGTCGTCCCGTCGGGCCCTTCCCAGTCTCCGGCATACCCCTCGGTGATGTCCGGGTCGGCCATCCCGCAGGTCTCTCCGGAGGCGGGGGAAGGCGCGAGAACCTCTGCGCCGTTGGAACTCCACCCGGAACGTCCTGCATCGATGAGAAGGGCCATTGACACGATTCGGTCTTCGTCACTTCGTGCAGATGCGGGAGCGGTTGTCGGTGCATCGTTCTCGGGGATCGTCGTTGGCTCCTCAATCACGGTGTCGCCTGCATTCGTGGCGGTGGTGTCGACGGAGTCAGTCGGAGCGGTCGTTGTTGTCCCGGCCTGTTGATCGGGGGTCGTGGTGGCCGGTTCTTCTTCGATGACGGCGTCTCCTGTGTCTTCGGCGCTCTCGGAATCCAAGCGGTCGCCGCTCTGCTGTTCCTGGAGTGGAGCTTGTGTGACCGTGGTCGTGTCACCGACCAATGAGTTTCCCGCTTCGGTTTCCTCAGATCCCCCACATGCGGCTGCAAGAACGACACAGGGGAGAAAGAGTGCGAGAAGACGTTGACCCGATGCATGCATCCCATTGTTTTCGGGTGGACCGGGATGGGCCTTGAGTTAGGCGCCGTTGCGCCAGGCTTCAGACACTTTGCTGGTTACGTTGCCGACCGCTCGCCCCGCTCCGTCGTAGACCTCGCGAGCCTTTGCGGTGTATGTGCCAGCAGCGTCACCCAGATCCTCGGTGTACGCGGCTTGTTCACCTTCTCGGGTTCGGTAATCGCCGCTCATGATGTGATCGAAGGCGCCGGAGTCGATCCAGTCACGGAGCTCTGCGACGCGTACGACGGCGAAGGGGTGGGTGGTACCAATGGCAGCGGCGAATTTGTAGACCCGGTCCAACACATCACCCTCAGTTCGATACTCATCTGATTGAGCGACGAACTCGTCGAGATCGAGCGTCTCGCCGCGGGAGCCCCCGGCCAGTTTCATGAGCGTCGACATGATGATTTGAGGATCCTGCACGGCCAATAGCGCCGCACGGTCCGATGACAACTCAGCCTTTCGAGACCACTCCAGCAGCGCGTACTTCACCGGTTGGGTGGTGACGCCGACCAGCGGATAACGAATGGATGCCAGCTTGAGCAGGATGAAAAGCATGGTGCTGTAGACCGCGTGGCCGCTTTCGATGTGGCCGACCTCATGGGCGATCACGGCTTCGACTTCGTCAGGGTCGAGAAGTTCGAGCAGCGAGGAGTTCACGATGATGAACGGCGAATCAAACCCCACGGAGAAGGCGTTGACCGAGGGATCTTGGGTGATGTAGAGCGCGGGAACCGGTGCATCGAGGCTGGCGCACGCTCGCTCAAGACGCTCATTGACCCACCCGTACTGGTTCTGCGACACGCGCACTGCGTTTGCTTGCAGCCCGAGTCGAATCGGCTTCTCACCAAACAACCCGACGATCTTGCGCAGAACCGCATCGAAGCCGGGAATCTTGCGCAGGGTGTTGAGGGCGGCGCGATCGGCGGGGTGCTCCCAGGCGACAGGCGCAATATCCGTCAGGAGCTTTCTTTCTACTGCCTTCTTTTTCTTTGCCATCGTTCCCTCAGTTCTCGGTCAGTGCTGCGACAAGAACGCTTCAGCTGCGTATTGAGTTCCCGATTTCTCGGTCTCTGAGGTTCTCAGTCGGCGGCAAGGCGATCGAGTTCAACCCGAAGAGCGGCGCCAGCATCGAGCTCGGAGAGAGGAGTCACTCGTTCACGATGCTCATGGATGAGCTCAGGCCCGTGTCCGATTCGGCTGGCGAGTGCTTCGGCCAGTCCAATGGTGAAGGGCGTTCGTGGCGCTACGGCCTGTTGTAGTAGCGACCAACCATGTTCTGCTTCGCCCCGATGGACCGCCAGTGCGGCGAGGCCGACAAGTGCGTCGTTCGATTGTCGATTGAGGCGCCCACGCAATGCACTACGGCCATAGTCGACAATCCGATCGGCGGCTTGTCCTGGTTGCCCTGCATCGATGAGCCCGACGGCCTGGATCACGGCCGAGGAGTCCCACACCGAAGCAGAGAAGTCCATTCGGTCGATAGCTCCCAGAGCTGCTTGGGGTTCACCAGCAATGAGTTGTGTTGTGGCGAGTGACAGCGATGCGACGACGGTGTAGTTGAACAGAGAATCGACCTGCTCGGCAGTCTCCTTGGCCTGGCCAAACTTCTCCAGCGCTCGCGGAACGTCGTGGCTGTAGAGCGCGAGCGTGCCGCTGGCCCAATCGACTCCTGCCTGCTCAGCAGGCCCAAAGCCATGGGTGTCGATGAGGGCTTGTGCCTCGTCAAGAAGGGTCTGAGCTTCAATGGCGTGTTGTCGGGCCCGAGTGAATCCGTGAAAACTGAGTGCGAGTACTCGTGGAAGCGCGTAGTTCGACGTAATGACTGCTTCGTTGAGGCGGTGCACCTCCTCGAAATCATCGATCTGCATGGCCAGGATCGCCTGGTTGCGCTGCAGCCACGCCGCCTCCTCGCTCGACGGATCGAGTTCAGCGAGGATGAGAGCGAGCCAGCGGAAGCCTTCGGTGACAGGAATTCGCGTTTCCCAAAGGCCCTGGCAGCCTTGGGCGATGCGGGCGGCAACGAGCCACTGTTCTGTTGAGGCGGCCCACTCCAGCGCCGAAACAATGTTCGGCCACTCTGGCGCTAGTTGCAGGCTGCGGTTCAGGTCTTCTGCCTCGTGCCATGTCTCGAACGTGGTGAGTGATTGATAGTGGGCGAGGTGCGCAGCTCGCGCCGCAGAGATCCCATCGAACCGGGACAGCTGATCACCGGCGTAGATGCGGACCGTTTCGAGAAGGCGGAAGCGAGAATGCTCGGCCTCGCTGCCCCCAACCGGAGTGATCAGTGACTTTGAGACGAGCGAGTCGATCAGATCGAGCGCCTCGTATTCATCGACACGGGAGACGGCGACGGCCGCCGGCAGATCGAAAGAGCCCACGAAGACTCCCATCGTGGCGAAGAACTGCTGCTCGTCTTGGTCAAGGAGGTCATAGCTCCAATCGAGCGTTGCCTGCAGAGTGCGCCGCCGGTGTCGACCTCGGCCCCCGGAGAGAAGCCGAAAGCGGTCGCCCATTCGTTCGAGAAGATCGCTTGGAGACATCACGGCAATCCGTGCCGCCGCCAGTTCGATCGGGAGCGGCATGCCATCGAGTCGGTCGCAAATCTCAGTGACTACGGCGCGGGTCTCTGGGTCGTCGGAGAATGAGGGGTCGACTGCTCGAGCCCGCGCCACGAAGAGTTCGACCGCAGCAGGTTGCGCAGTCGTGTTGGGGAGCGACGAAACGATGACAACTTCTTCGCCCGCGACATCCAACCGCTGGCGACTCGTCGTGAGCAGCATGGTGGAGCCAGATCGGGCCAGTAGGTCTTCGGCAAAGACGGCGCAGGCATCGAGAAGATGCTCGCAATTGTCGAGAAGGACCAAGGCTTCACGTTGCGCAAGATGGTCGATGACCTGGCGGAGGGGATCGCCGCCGGCAAGTTGCAGACGGACTGCGGTTGCCAGCGCCGCCGGGAGCTCGGACTCATCGGACACCGCAGACAGGTCGGCGAAATAGCAGCCATCGCGTCGATTCGGAAGTTCGCGGTGGGCAACTTCGAGAGCCAGTCGTGTCTTTCCGCACCCACCGGTTCCTGTCAGAGTGACGAGCGACGAGGTTTCGAGATGACCTCGAACCGTACTGATCTCTTCTTCCCGGCCCAGGATCTGTGTTCCCGAGTTCGGTAACGACGACAGTTCGGGATCCACGGTGCGCAGCGGCCGATGCGACTCGTGCCCGAGCTGATGGATCGGGAGGGGCTCGGTGACATCCCGAAGCCGGTGGCGGCCGAGGAACAACGTGCTGAAATTGATCTCGTTGCTCACGGCTTCGCTCATGAGGATTTGCCCCCCACTCGCTACGGCTTCGATCCGAGAGGCGGTGTTCGGGACTGGTCCGAAATAATCGCCATCTCGATACGTTGCTCGGCCGCGGTGAAGCCCCATCCGAACTCGGAGCGGTGGCCCGCCATCCCAATCAGCAGATCGCAATGACTCTTGGGCGAACTTCGCCGCAACGACGGCTGATCCTGCGTCAGCAAAGGCCCCTCGAAAGGAATCACCTGCGGTGCCGAATACGTAGCCGTCGTTTGATTCGATGGCCTCACGAATCAATTTGTCGTGGATGACGAAGGATCGGGCTGTTGCTTCGGTGTCTGCGGCCCACAAACGCGTCGACCCTTCCACATCCGTGAAAAGGAACGTCACGATCCCGCCCGGGTGGCCGCCCGTTTCGAGGGTCATGTGATTTGCCGTCCTGGATGCATCGGTCTTCTCTGGGTGAGGGTCGCCCGCCAAGTCTGCCCAGTTTCGTAGTCTCTTGCCATGGCGAAATTCACTACATCGGCGGGCATCAGCCGCGGCGGCCGTTTTCGGGCTGCTCGACGAGGCCGTCGAGCAGCCTCCCGAGTGGCGATCGCGGCCAGCGCAGCAATGATGTTCCTCGGTCTCACGCCCGGCATCGCAGCGGCAGGTTGTTCTGACGGAGCTGCCAGTGGCGTCAACTGGAATGGCTGTTCGTTTCCCTTCGCTTCTCTGAGCGACACCAATCTGGGCGGCGCATCACTGGTCGGAGCCGATCTCAGCTATGCGGTTCTCTTCCGCTCGAATTTGGCCGGAGCAGACCTCAGCAATGCGAATTTCAAGGACTCGTTTCCCGTCGCCGCCAACATGACCTCCGTGCGAGCGACAGGCGCGAACTTCATTGATGCCGACCTCGTCGGTGCCGATCTGACGAATGCGGATTTCCGCAACGCCAACTTTGAAGGCGCTGACCTCGATTTCGCTGATGTGTCCGGGGCCAACTTTGCCGGAGCGAACCTCACCGGGGCCGACTTCATCAAGGCCAGCGGAGTGACAACGGCCATCTTCGGGATGGCTCCGGTTGGCGTCGATGATCTGACGGTGGCCCGCGAGGGCGGGCGAGTGTTCATTCCGTTGTTGGCCAACGATGACCCGGCAGACTCCAACCCGGGAGCGGTAGCTCGCGTCTCGCTGGCGACGGCACCGTCGCACGGCACCTTTGATGCTCGAACCGGCTTCTACACACCGCGACCCGGGTTCATCGGAACCGACTCGTTCACCTACCGACCAATCGACAAGATCCAAGCGGAGAACCTTCCATCTGGCGCCAAGACCGAATACGCCGGATCTGTCGCAACCGTGACGATCCGAGTGGTTCGGACGGTGCGATTCACCGGGGCGTATGCGGGAGCGAGCGGGCAAGAGGGAGAGATCGCTCGTCTCTATGCGGCTGCGCTCAATCGTCAGCCCGACGCTGAGGGCTTCGCTTTCTGGCTCGGGCAATACCGGAGCGGCGTTCGTCTCGACTCAATCGCAGGAGGCTTTCTCGCTTCGTCGGAATTCCTTGGAGACACATCGGGACTCTCCAACGCCCAGTTCGTGACGCTGATCTATCACAACGTGTTCGGCCGTAATCCCGACACCTCCGGGTTCAATTTCTGGGTCGGTGAATTGGACGGTGGACTGTCTCGAGCGAAGCTTCTCGTGTTGTTCGCGAACGGCGCGGAGTTCAAGCAGCTCACCGGGTCGAGCTAGCGAGTGGTCTGGACTGCCGAGCCGGTCAGACGGTCTGGGCTCTCCACCCCAATATTGGGGATTTCTTCCAGGAAATCGAAAGTCGTCGCGGCGTCACGTTCCGTGTTCGTCTAGCTTTGCCGACGACTCATCAACAGGAGTGTGTGTGAAATGGCGTCCATTGAAGCGATCGAAGGAATCGGTCCGGCCAACGGGAAGAAGCTGCGGGCGGCGGGTATCCGCTCATGCGAGGCGCTGCTGAAGCGCGGCGGCGACAAGAAGGGGCGTAAGGCGCTGGCCGCAGAAACCGGGATTGGCGACGGTCCGATTCTCGAGTGGGTGAACCGAGCCGACCTGATGCGAGTTCGCGGTGTTGGTTCTGAGTACAGCGATCTGCTGGAGGCGTCCGGAGTCGACACGGTCAAGGAACTCCGCAATCGAAATGCCGAGAACCTCGCTGCCAAGATGGTCGAAGTCAACGACGCTGCGATCAAGAAGACGAAAAAGAGCATCGTGCGTCGGACCCCGGCCATCTCAGAGGTTGAGCGCTGGGTGGCCCACGCGAAAACGCTGGACCCCGCCGTCACCTACTAGCGGTAGTTCTCAACTTCGATTCTGACCGGCCGATCAAGATGGCATGCGTACCACGGCGACAACGATGTCCCCACCAAGGTACCGCCGGGTTGGTCTGCGTTTGAGCTGCCTCCCCTGCGAGGTGGCTTGGACCGGCCCGGCGAAGTCTCGGTGCTGGGTTTGCGAAGGCCCGGGAATCCCTGGACCGACGCCCAGCGTCTATCCAGACCTGGACTGACCCTTCAGGCCGAACATGGTTCAGAACGTGATGGCCAGCGATCTCGCGAGCTATGACAGGCCTGCTGCTTCGGCGACCAATTCGTAGCTTCTGACCCGGGCCCCGTGGTCCCATGTGATGGTGACGACAAACAGTTCGTCGGTGGCGTGTTGGGCGCCGAGCTCTTCGAGTTCGGTCAGCACCCGATCCGGGGTGCCCACGATCATCGGTCGTGGTCGGCCGCCTGGGTCGATGGCGAGTGGATTGTGGACGGATCGAGCCACTTCCTCAGGGGACGGGATCGGGCCAGCAAGACCACGCTGGCGCCAGACCCTTACCCCGTCGGCCAGCGTCTCTGCTTCGGCTTCGGTATCGGCGCAAATCACACCGGCGGCAACCGCGACGACCGGTTCAGGAAAGCGTTCGCTTGGCTGGTACTCCCGCCGGTAAGCCGCCACGATTTCTGGCCCGTTCGCCGGGCTGAAGAAGTGTGCCCACCCAAGCGGGAGCCCGAAGTGGGCGGCGAAGCTGGCCGAATCGACGCTCGAGGCCAGTAACCAAACAGGCGGGGGAGAACCCGTGGCTGAAGGCATGGCTCGTACTCGTCCTCGAAACGGGCTGTCGGAGGGGAGGTCGTTGTCGAGGAAGCCGAGGAGCTCTCGAACCATCGACGGATACTGCTCGACCGCTCGTGGCTGGTCGCCGTTGGCCAACGCATACATCGTCACCGGGTCTGAACCCGGAGCGCGCCCGATCCCCAACTCGATTCGGCCGGGAAACAGCGCCTCAAGAGTTCGGAAGGTTTCGGCCACCTTGTAGGGGGAGTAGTGGCTGAGCATGATGCCGCCGGTTCCCACTGAGATTCGTGAGGTCACAGCCGCGATCTGGCCAACGAGAATCTCCGGCGCAGATCCGGCCAGTCCATCGGAGTTGTGGTGTTCAGCGACCCAGTACCGGTGATAGCCAAAACGATCGCACTGCGTCGCCAAGTGGATCGAGTTGGCGAGCGCCTGTGATGCGCTGGACCCCGACGGGACCGGAGACTGATCGAGAACTCCGAGCTGCAAACTCATCGTCGGGCTTGGGGTACCCAGGGCGCGGTCTCCTTGGCCACGAATGCGGCGATGCCGCTCTGGGCCTCCTCTGACTGAAAGAGTTCGCCGGACTCCTTGGTCATGACGGCGAGCGCTTCGTCGATGCCCATCGCCGGGACGTCATTGATGATCCGTTTGCACGCCGCCAGTGCCAATGGCCCGCCCCGGACGATCATGTCGACGTAGTACTCGACGCGAGCATCGAGTTCATCGGCAGGTACGGCGTCGTTGATCAACCCGACGTCTGCTGCTCGGGTCGGGGTGATCCGGTCGGCAGTGAGGAACAACTCGGATGCATCAGCCTTCCGGAGCTTGGGAAGACACACGACCGAGATAATCGCGGGAGCAACGCCGAGCCGAGCCTCGGTGAACCCGATCTTGGCGTCGTCGCGCATGATAGAGATGTCGCACACCGCGGTGAGGCCAACGCCGCCACCGGTGGCATGGCCATCGATCCGCCCGATCACTGGCTTGGGCCCTCGCATGATGAGCTGGAACACGTCGCCGAAGCTCCGACCCTTTGGTTCAGAGATTCCGGGACGAACCGACTTCAGGTCCGCGCCAGCGCAGAACGTGTTGCCGCTGTTCGTAAGAACGATGACTCGGACCTCGTCGTCGGCGTTGGCCGCCTCGAGCCGCTGGGCCAGGAGGTCGACCAGCTCGGGTGCAAGGCTGTTCTTTCGTTCCGGAAGGTTGAGGGTGATCGTCGCCACCCCGTCGGTCGTTTCAGAGAGGACAGCGTTCTCGTCGATCTCCGAAGTGTTCGCATCTGCGTCGTTCGTGTCAGTAGCCATTGCCACCATCATCTACGGTGCAGACCCATGGCGTCGATTTTCACCCGCATCATTCAAGGCGAGATTCCCGGTCGGATCCTTTTCGAGGACGACGTGTGCTTCGCCATGCTCGACATCCGCCCGCTTCACCCGGGCCACACACTCGTCATTCCGAAGGAAGAAGTCGATCACTGGGTCGATCTCGACGATGCAACAACGACGCATCTCATGGCGGTCGCCAAGAAGGTCGGCGAAGCACAGCGCGCCACGATCACGTGTGAACGAATTGGACTGATGATCGCGGGCTTCGAAGTCCCGCACACTCATGTGCACGTGATTCCGCTTGCCTCGATGGCCAACTTGGACTTTGCGAATGCCGACACCAAGCCGCTCGCTGATGCGCTCGACGCGATGGCTGATCAGCTTCGCGCCGCGCTGTCCTAGCTGGCACGCGCTGTCCTAGCTGGCACGCGCGTGGCGACCGATCAGCGGCGACCTGTGGTGTTGACACGATCAGGGTTGATGGTGACGATCCATCGATGGTCATCTGGGCCGTCGCTCGGTGGTCCATCAGCCCCGTACTGAGCTCGGACCTTGGTCACAAACGCCTTGTCCGGGTCGGGTTCGAATGTGGCGGTCCCGCGGACCTCAATGGTCTCAATCATGCTTTCGGGGCTCATCAGGAAGAAGGTGCAGGCCGGGTTCTCACGGAGGTTGCGGTACTTCTTGCGATGCTCGAGCAGAGAGAAACGGATCGACCCGTCCTCGAACAGAAACCACATGCCGGTGGATTGTGGAAGCCCACTCGGGGCGAGCGTTGTGATGACGCACCCGTAGGGCTGGCTGACGAGTTCGAGGTGTGATTCAGGAATCGTGTTCATGCAGACCGAACACTAGTCAGTAGCGGGAGGGAGTCAGTAGCGATACGGAGGCCTACCAGGGCGGCGGCGATCCCCAGCTGTCGAGGAAGGTGGTCCCGCTGGTTGGCAGTCTGTGCGTCGAACCAAAGTTGCCCCGTGGGTAGCCCAGAGGGACACAGCAATGGAATCGCACGTCCGTCGGAACGCTGAAGAGGTCGTTGACCCGATCCATCACGCTCGCATGAAGCGTCGTGAGCACGCTGCCGACGCCAAGGCCTCGGGCGGCGAGCATCAGATTCTGAACTGTCGGGTAGACCGAGACCCCAGGTGCGTCGTGGGAGAAAACAAGAACGACCGCGGGCGCTGCGGCCATCTCTGACGCCAAGAGGGCGGGCATTCGGTAGGGCGAGTCGGCGGGAATCTCTTGATCGGGTTCCCACCCGTAGGCATCGGCTCGCTTGGCCCACCAAGCTTCGTGATAGAGCTCACCAAATGAGGCGATCTTGGCTCGATCGGTGACGACGAGCATGCGAACCGGCTGAATGTTTGCACCGGTAGGGGCTTTGGACGCAGCATCCATCATGATCTTGAGATCAGCGGCCGCTATCGGGCGGTCCGGATCGAGTCTGCGGATGGCTCGTTGGGTGAACATCGCTTCTCCGAGGCTGATCGAGAGTTCCTCGGGCGGGTCCAGAGCGATGGGTTCAGCATCAGACATTGCGACATGCTCGTTTCGAGATTTGTGGTGCGGAGTCGCGACGGTAGTCCCACGGGTTGGCCATCCAGCGAAGATTCGTGGGAACCGCTTGTCCCAGATGGCGACTTCTTGCGGTGTCCCGGCCAAGATGGACGAGTGACAGTCCGAAATTCGCACCCCGCATCGTTCGACCTTGATGACACCAACATCTCGACCGGGCCAAAGGGCCAAATTGGCCACCGGCGCCACATCGAGCAGACGTCTCGTTTGGAGCGCAAGATCTGGTCTCCGCGTCCGGGCGTTTGGTCCGTTGTCGGGAACGGGCTTTCGAACCAGAGCTTTGTCGAAGGACCAGAAGGCTTGATCTGCATCGACACGGGAGAGTCGAATCAGGAGATGGCCTGGGCGCTTGCCGAAGTCCAGAAGCTGACAGATGCCCCGGTCGCTGCGGTGCTCTACACCCACTTTCACTACATGGGTGGCACGCGAGCGATCTTCGATGCGATCGATAGGGATGTCCCGATCTGGGGGCATCCCGGTATCGAAGGCAACCTCGCCCGCATAGGTGGCGAGGTCAGCGCTGCCGCACAACGGGGCCTGGTGCATCAGATGGCAATCCTGATGCCAACCGAGGGCGAGGACGGCACCATCAATCTCGGTCTGGGTGAGTCATTCCGACATCAAGATCACGCGCCGTTTACCCGTGAGGTCTTGCTCCCCGACAACTTCTTCGATCCTGAGCAGACCACGGTTGCCTCCGTTGCCGGCCTCTCCATCGAGGTGACACCGGCTCCGTCCGACGCCGATGATTCGGTGACGATCTGGTTTCCGGAGCTCGGGGTAGCGGTCAACAATCTGCTCTGGCCGACCCTGTTCAACGTCTTCGCCATCCGAGGCGAGGAGTACCGCGACCCGCGAGTTCTGCTGAACGGACTCGATCATCTCGCCAGCCTTGGCGCCGACCATCTCGTGGGCTGCCACGGCCCTCCGATCTCGGGCGCAGAGCGAATTGCAGAAGACATCGAGGAATACCGCGACTCGATCCAGTTCTTGTGGGATCAGACAGTTCGGGGGCTCAACCGGGGGCTCACCACCGACGAACTCACTGAGGCCGTGCAGTTGCCAGCTTCGTTCGATCGCACCTATCTGACGCATCAGTACTACGGACTGGTCGAGCACCACGTGCGCCAGATCCACGCTGGTCTTCGCGGGTGGTTCGATGGGCATGAGGCATTGCTGTTCCCGACCCCTCCGCTCGAGCGAGTAGCGAAGCTCATCGCTGGTTTCGGCGGAGCGGAAGAGGTTCGCTCCCAGTCAAAGGCAGCGCTGGCCGACGGCGATCTTCGGTGGTCACTCGAACTCGCCACCTGGCTCGTGCGGGGCGACGTGGATGCTCAGGGTCGAATCGACGGAGGGTCTGCAGACGATCGCATGCATCTCGCCTCGATCCTGCGAGCGATTGGCCAACGTACGACGTCAGCCAATGTCCGGAACTGGGTGATCACCCGTGCGCTCGAACTCGAAGGTTCGCTCGACTTGTCTCGCTTCCGTACGCACCGTTTCAGCCACGGCGATGTGGTGTCGAACCCACCCGACCTCTACGTCAAGACCTTGCGGGTCGTCGTCGATCCGGCAAAGGCCGAGGGGATTGACGACGAGCTTCGATGGGAGTTCCCTGACGGCACCCGAGCCGGCCTTCGTGTTCGGCGCTGCGTCGCGGTACCCACCGACGGCTCCGACGCCGAGCTGGCGATCGCGATTGATCTGGAGACGTGGGCTCAAGTCATGTCGACAAAGATGACGTTCTCCGATGCGGTTAACGCAGGTCTCGTCGAGGTGACGGGAGATCTGAACCGGATTCGTTCGGTGCTGAGCGTCTTTGACCACGCGACACTCGGCGCATGAGAGCAAGGGCAGCAGCATGAACAACATTCCAGGGCCAACACCAGCGTTCGCCGGAACGATCGGCAGGCTCGTCGAGGACTCGACGTCTTCTCCCCTCGAGATGGATCGGCCAGACGGACCGAACGTGCTGTTGGTGCTGCTCGACGACGTTGGATTCGGTTCCTGTGCCACCTTCGGTGGACCAATCCCGACTCCGGCAGTCGACAAGGTGGCAGCGCGCGGTCTTCGCTACAACACCTTCCACACCACCGCGTTGTGCGCCCCGACTCGGGCGTCACTGCTCACGGGGCGGAACCATCACTCGGTGCACATGGCAGGGATCCCGGAAGGCGCCAACAGCTTTCCGGCTTACGACACCGTGATTCCCCAGGAGTCGGCGCTCGTTGCCGAGGTCCTTCGGCAACACGGCTACTCGACGGGTTGCTTCGGCAAATGGCACCTCACGCCGATGTGGGAATTCAACCCCGCCGGGCCGTATGACCACTGGCCGACCCGTATGGGCTTCGACCGGTTCTACGGGATCATTGGGGCCGAGGCTTCGATGTACGAACCTGCGGCGTACGACCAGATCACGCCGATCGAACCCAATCTGGGCAAAGACGATTACCACTTCACCGAAGACCTTGCCGATCAAGCGATTCGCTGGATACGTCAACAGAAGGCGGCCGATCCCGCTCGGCCATTCTTCTGTTACTTCTCGACGCCAGCGGTGCACGCTCCCCATCACGTCACACCGGAGTGGATCGCCAAGTTCGAGGGCATGTTCGACGACGGTTGGGATGTCCTTCGTGAGCGCATCTACGAACGCCAGCTCGAAATGGGCATCATCCCGCCGGGGACGGCCCTGACGTCGCGGCCCGAGCAGATCCCGAGCTGGGAGGAGTACCCCGACAGGTACAAGCCGGTGGCTCGCCGCCTGATGGAGGTCTTCGCGGCGTTTCTCGCCCATACCGACGCACAGGTTGAACGAGTCGTCGATGCCATTGATGAGCTCGGGGTCGGTGACGACACCCTCATCATCTATGTAACGGGCGACAACGGAGCGTCAGCCGAGGGCACGATCCACGGAGCTTGGAGCGCTCCGTCGTTCCAGAACGGTATTCACGAGGACCCGGAGTGGTTGCTGGAACATATGGCCGACTTTGGATCGGCTGCATGTGAGAACCACTTCAACGTCGGCTGGGCGTGGGCCCTCGATTCACCGTTCCAATGGATGAAGCAGGTTGCATCTCACTTCGGCGGAACACGAAACGGTCTGGCTGTCTCGTGGCCGAACGGCATCGACGATGCGGGCGGTCTTCGTGATCAGTTCCACCACGTCATCGACATCGCGCCCACGATCCTTCAAGCAGCTGGGATCGAACCGCCCGGGAGCGTCAACGGCGTCGAGCAGATGGAGACCCATGGCGTTGCCATGAATTACTCGTTTGCCGCCGCGGCCGCTGAGGTGGCATCGCGTCGAACAACCCAGTACTTCGAACTCCTGGGCAACCGGGCGATTTATCACAAGGGATGGATCGCATGTTGTTTCCACGGCCGAGTGCCGTGGGTTCGGCTGACGGGATACGAATTCGATGGACCACAGGAGAGGTGGGAGCTCTACGACGTGTCGAAGGACTTCTCCCAAAATGACGACCTTGCGGATCAATTCCCCGACAAGTTGGCAGAGCTCCAGGAACTGTTCCACTCCGAGGCCCAGAACTATGGCGTGTATCCGCTGCGGGATCCTGGATCGAAACGAGATGCCGGGTGGCGCACGCCCCAATCGCTCGACAACGTGTCGAAGATGACCTACACGACGGACCACGTACGGATGCCGGAGCGGTCCGTGGTGAATCTGAAGAACTCCTCGCACGAGATCCGGGCTCTGATCGACGTTCCTGAGGGGGGCGCGGTTGGTGTGGTGGCTTGTCAGGGCGGAAACATGGCCGGCTGGTCGCTCTATCTCGACGAGGCCGGAGCCCCGAACTTTCTCTACAACTGCTTTGGGCACGAGCTCACCACCGTGAGCGGTCCTGGCTCGCTCGACCCTGGGCGCCACCAGTTGCGGATGTACTACGAGCACGATGGTGGGCTCGGCGCCGGCGGACAGATGACGCTCTTCGTGGACAGCGTGGAAGTCGACACGGCGCGTCTCGAACGTACGGTGCCCATCGTGTTCTCGATGAGCGGGGAAACGTTCGATGTCGGTGTCGACACTGGGGCGCCGGTTGGCCCGTACCCACACCGCTATGAATGCACGGCTTCGGTCATCAGCGTGACGCTCGAGCGACTCAAGGATCCCGATGCCGAGGTGCAGAAACAGATGGCGGAAGGCGAGTTTCAGGCCGCCATGGCCTCTCAATAACACTCGGTCGAGCCGTTGGGATCTTGCGTCTTGGCCTTGGGCCCATGCTGGCCGACGATACGCTTTGTCGCTCGTTGAGCGTGACTCAACCGACAGGCCCTTTGCCTGCGAGACGGGCAGGGATGTAGTCCCAGCGCTCGTACTCCCCAATATTTCAGGAGATCAGCCGTCGTGGCCGCACAGAAACTCACCCCACTGCAAGAGTCTGAAGCTCGCCGGAAGGCAGCCGAGGAAGCGAAGAAGACGAAGAAGACGGTCGTTCGTTCCGACGCCGAGAAGGCACTTCGCAAAGAACGTGTTGAGAAGGCGAAGGATGCCCTCACACGTTCGGTCGGGATGAAGGGCGACCACGTCGCGTCTGCTCGTGCGGCCCTCAAGGACTATCTGAAGCGTCTCAACGAGCCGAAGCAGCCCGATGATGCTCGATTCGAGTCGTTGATCGAGGCGCCGTTCAAGGTTCCGCCGAAGAAGAAGTCGAACGACCGCTTCTAGCCAACCGTTGTTCTGCAGAACTGACTGCGGGTTCGGTGAATCGAGAGTAAGTGTCGGGGCCCGCAGCGAGACTGTGCGGGTGGAGCTTTTGGCGTGCGTCAACACGACCCTGTCGGTCGCGAGTCCGGCCTGACGACCGTGCCGATATCGACCACGAAGAAGAGACCAGGCGACCTCGCCCTATCGCCCGATGTCTGGGCCACAGTTCTTCCTGACGATCGTCCTCGGCTCACGCGCGTCGCGCTGTGGGACCCCAAAGCGATCGGTGGACTCGTCGACGCGTCGTCAGAACTGATCGAAGTGGTGTTGGTCGACGGCAACATTCACCGCGTGGGTGCCGAGATCTTGGACATGCCTGACGTCATTGCACGTTTTGCATCGCTTCCTCGATCGGCTGAGGTCCACGATTCTCTTCACGCGATTGCGCTTGCAGTTCGATTCGCACTCGATCTCAGTGCCCGCGGCCGGCTCCTGCCGTGGATCACTCAGGATGGATACGACAGTTGGCGGATTGGTCCAATCGAACCTTCAGATTCTGGCTATCTCGACCGCATCATCGGAGCGGCCCACGCTGCGGTGTACTGCGCTGCGTTGGATGAGGCCCCGGATCCTGACGCGGCATACCGAATCGAATCCTCTGTATCGGTACTTACTCGGTTGTTGGATGCCGTGGCCGATTCGTTGGTCCGATCGCCAGCGGCTGCACTCGTGTCCGGAAACCCCGCTTTCGCCGATCAACATGGCCTGCGCATCCCGCATTTGCGGCCGTGGCTCACTGAGCTCGTTCAGCCCTACGCCGCAGGCTGTCGCCTCATGATCGGAGCGGTTCCCCCGCTCGAAGACGACGAGAGGATCACTTCTGATTCCCCGTGGTGGCTGGAGTTCTCTCTCCGTTCGGCCAAGGACCGCTCGGTGATCGTGAGCGCAGAAGACCTCTGGCGGGAACCCGCGATGGCAACCTCGGTGCTCGGAGACGATGCCGAGAGCGAGTTTCTCATGGGACTTCGACAGGCGACGCTCATCTGCCCGGTACTTGGTTCGGCGATGGAGGAGGCGGCACCTTCTGGCCTCGCCATCCGTCCCGAGGACATTCCGGCCTTCCTCGACTCGATCGGAGACCTGGCAAAGGCAGGCATCGAAGTTCGATGGCCAGGCCAGAGTGAAAACGCCACGGTCGACCAGCGAGCGCGAGTCTCCGCGACTGCGCCGGCAGGAGATCTCCCACCTGTGCTCGATCTCCAGTCATTGCTGCAGGTCGAGTGGGAGGTAGTCATCAACGGTCAGCTGCTCACCCAGTCCGAGTTGAAAGAGTTGGCGAATGCCAAGCGACCGGTCGTCAGGATCCGTGGCCAGTGGGTGGTGCTCAACGACGAGCAGCGGCGCCAGCTCGCAGAACCTCCGCCGATGCCGAGCGTCCCCGAATTGCTTGCTGCCAGCGTCGCGCCGCGGGCGAAAGGCACGGGTGATGGCGAACTGTCCTTCGATATCGATACTGCGGCGACGTATCGACTGCGTGGTGCTATTGCCGAGGCATCGAAAGCATTCGGCGAACTCCGATCGCCAACACCGGCCGTTGAACCCCCGGGCTTTGCCGCAACGCTTCGTGACTATCAGCGTGAGGGAGTCGGCTGGCTCAAGAGCTTGGCGTCACTCGGTATCGGCGGTGTGCTCGCTGACGACATGGGCCTGGGCAAGACGGTCCAGATTCTGGCCTTCCACGCGGGTATCAAAGGGCCGACCTTGGTGGTATGCCCCACATCGGTGCTCACGAACTGGGAGCGCGAGGCCGCAGCCTTTGTTCCCGACGCCGAAGTGTTGCGGTATCACGGCCCGAATCGGTCGCTGCCCGAGGAGTTGACCCGTAACCAGATCGTTCTCACCACCTACGGAGTCATCCGTTCTGATGCCGAAGCTTTGGGTGACCGTACGTGGAATCTCGTCGTTGCCGACGAGGCGCAAGCATTCAAGAACCCGAACAGTCGTACCGCAAAGGCAATGCGTCTCATCGATGGCAACGTGCGGGTGGCGCTGACGGGTACGCCGGTGGAGAACAAGTTGCTGGAGCTCTGGAGCATCATCTCCTGGGCGCTCCCGGACTACCTCGGCTCCATGGCCGAGTTCCGACGTCGCTTTGCGACACCGATCGAGCGCGATGACGACGATCGAGCGCGCGACATGCTCCAAGCATTGATCTCGCCCATTGTCCTGCGCCGCCGCAAGACCGACCCCGGCATTGCCCCTGAATTGCCAGACAAAGTCGAACGAAACGTCGTGGTGCCGCTGACCACCGAACAGATCACCCTCTACATGGCGGCGGCCGACCAGGGTCTTGAAGATCTTGCGAGCTCTCAGGACGAGATCTCTCGTCAGGGAATGGTCCTGAAGATGCTGACGGCCTTGAAGCAGATCACGAATCACCCGGCCAACTTCTTGGGTGAGAGCGAGCCGCTCGCTGGTCGATCGGGGAAGCTTGAAGAACTTGTCGACTTGCTCTCCGTCGCGTCGGACAACGGCGAGTCAACGTTGATCTTCACCCAGTACGTGCAGATGGGAAACTTGATTGTCGATCACTGCACGAGCCAGGGTTTCGACATCGGATTCCTGCACGGTTCGCGCACGATCAAGCAACGGCAGGAACAGGTTGATGCGTTTCAAGCTGGCGAGCTTCCGGTGTTGGTGCTTTCCCTCAAAGCCGGCGGAACCGGGTTGAACCTCACGGCAGCCAGCCAGGTCATTCACTATGACCGGTGGTGGAACCCGGCCGTCGAAGACCAAGCCACCGATCGGGCCTATCGCATTGGCCAGGACAAGATGGTCACGGTGCATCGCCTGGTGACAGCGGGAACTGTGGAGGACCGCATCGCCGCGATGCTCGACCAGAAGCGAGAGCTCGCTGAGAGTGTGCTTGCGGGCGGTGAGTCCTGGGTGGCCAATTTGTCCAACGACGAACTCGCCGCCATGGTGCGTCTCGATTCGCCGAACGTGATCGGCCAATCACAGGAGCAATTCTGATGGCTCCTGCCCGGAAGTTCGGTCACAGCTGGTGGGGGAAGGCTTGGCTCGCCAGCCTCGAAGCTTCGCAGTTCGCCGACGACGGACGCCTCTCTCGCGGCCGGACGTATGCCCGCCAAGATCGGGTGCAAGATGTATCGGTCTTGCCCGGCAGCATCCAGTCCAAGGTGTGGGGAACTGAGACCTACAGCACGTCTCTGGCTGTCAAACAGCTCGACGATGAACAGTGGAACGTGTTGATCGACCTCATCATGTCTCGGGCGCGGTATTCCGCAGAGTTGTTGGCGGGGGCGATGCCTCAGGGACTGGCAGCAGATGCCGAAGAAGCGGGAACCCCGCTGCTGCCCGTCGTTGGTGACCTGACACCCGACTGTTCGTGCCCGGATTGGGGTGACCCGTGCAAACACGCCGCCGCGCTCTGCTATCTCACGTGCGATCTCATCGATGATGACCCGTTCGTACTGTTCTTCGTGCGTGGTCGGGACCGGGCCTCAATTGTCGAAGAAGTTCGACGCCGTCGAGCTGCCCTGGCTGGTACCACAAACACCGAACCGTCCGGTTCATCGAACGACGACACCACCGACCCTGTTGCCGCCTTCGGACGCAAGTTGCGTGCACTTCCCGCAGCCCGTCCGATGCCGACCGAACCGGGATCCGCCAATCCGTTGCGCATCGGCGCACCCGCAGACTCTGGGCTCGACAACCGGGAACTCGAGGAATTGGCGAACGATGCGGCGCGACGAGCGCTCGGAGTGCTGGTTGGGGAAGAGGGGACGTCGCTCCGGGTCTCCGAACAGGTCGACTTGGTGCGACGTGCAGCAAACGAGCTCGACCAGGGGCGATCTCTCGATCGATTTGTTCCGCATTTCGTTGGCACGATCGAGTTGCTCGAGGTCGGGGCCCGAGCTTGGGTCTTGGGCGGAGACGCTGCGGTTGCAGCAGCGGTCGACGTGTGGCCGGCGACCGTTGATCAGCTGGCAGCAGCGAAGACCGTTCTCGGCAGCAAGGCTCGAAAGAGCGACAATGCAATGCACGCTGGCTCCGTCCAGCTGCGGCTGGATCGAATCGGCCAATGGTGGCGGTTCTATCGGGACGACCGACTGGGATGGGTGATGGCTGCTGGCCCGTTTGACGCCGCTGCCGACGCCGCTCGGTAGCGGGGGACGCCACCACTCTGCGGATGTCGACATGCTCGGGTGTCGCGTTCGGCGGTAACGTCTGCCGCCGTGAGTGGGCTTCAACTCGGTATCGACACCGGTGGGACGTATACCGATGCAGTTCTCGTCGACGATCAACACGAAGGTGCTGACGCCGTCGTTGCCTCCGCCAAGGCGCTGACCACCCGTCATGATCTTTCCCAAGGCATCGGCGAGTCGGTTGATGCCGTCATGGATGCGTGTCCTGTTGGCGCCTCCATCTCGTTCGTTTCGATCTCCACAACGTTGGCAACCAACGCGATCGTCGAAGGTCAAGGCGGCCGAGTGTGTCTGGTCGCGATTGGCTTTGAGCCATCCGACCTGGAGCGGGCTGGGCTTGCTGAAGCTGCGGAGCACGATCATCGCATCTTGCTCGCCGGAGGCCATTCGGCCCAGGGCGTAGAACGGGCGGTCCTCGACCTCGACATGCTCGGCGAACGGCTTTTGAGCGTTCCTGACGACGTCGTTGCGTATGCCGTTGTTGGGCATTTCGCAGTTCGCAATCCAGAACACGAATGTGCCGTGCGAGAGGCGATTGCGGCAACGACGGATCTCCCGGTCACTTGCAGCCATGAGCTCACTGCGAAGCTCAACGGGCCAAAGCGCGCCCTTACCTGCATTCTCAATGCTCGGCTGATCGGACTGATCTCTGAGCTGCTCGCCGCGGCCGACGAGCTCTTGGCCAGCCGAGGAATCACCTGTCCGCGGATGGTGGTTCGAGGAGACGGGTCGTTGGTCTCGCTCGACTTCGCGTCGAGGCGGCCGATCGAGACGATCCTGTCTGGCCCCGCCGCTTCTCTGGTAGGGGCAAGCTTCCTCGCAGACGCTCCAGATGCCATCGTCTCCGACATCGGTGGCACGACGACTGACGTTGCCGTGCTGCGTTCGGGAAGACCAGAAATCGATCGGTCGGGTGCCACTGTTGGCGGGTATCAAACCATGGTCGAGGCCGTGGCGATGCGGACGACTGGACTGGGCGGCGACAGCGAGGTTCGGGTGGCTGATGAAACGTCGACAACCCGCCTCGTGCTCGGTCCCCGTCGGATCGTGCCCGTGTCGGCGATGGCAGTCGAGCATCCGGAGTTCGTTCATGACGTCCTCGATCGTCAGTTGGCTCGCTTTGCCGTCCGGGAACACGATGGATCGTTTGGGCGGCTGACTCGCCATCTTTCCTCCAGTGTTGTCTCTGCCCAATCGAATGGCTTGGCCCAGGAGTTGCTCGAGGCGATGTCTGCGGGGCCGGTTTCGCTCGTCGAGGCGCTGCCCACCCGGCGGCACGAGAATGCATTTACTGAGCTTGTTGCTTCCGGACTTGCCCAGCGCATCTCCGTCACCCCGACTGATGCAGCGCACGTACTCGGCTTCCAGTCCAGTTTCGATCTCGGTGCGGCCGAGAAGGCACTCGCTCTCGCGGCACGACGGAAGGATCGTCATGGCAGCCTGCTGGGCAATGGGGCTATCGGTCTGGCTCAGAGCATCGTTGAAGCGTTGATCGGTCAGAGTGCTGATGCGGTGCTTTCGGCCGCCTTCGCCGAGTCCGGACTCAGAGAACCTGGGCTGGAACAGCACCCGCTCACGCGAGCTGGGCTCGCCGGACTGCGAAATCTTGTCGCCGTTGATGTTCGCCTCGCCGTCCCGCTGGTTTCCGTCGGTGCGTCAGCTCACGCGTACTACCCGGAGGTCGCGGCTCGTCTCAACGGCGAGGCAATCATTCCATCGTTTGCTGAGGTCGCAAACGCGGTCGGAGCCGTCGTTGGACAGGTCAGGATGACGGCGCAAGCAACGGTCTCACCCTTGAAGAAGGGCCGCTTTCGAGCTCATGTCGATCACACGGACTACGACGAGTTCGAGGATGCCGTTGCCCACACCATTGTGGCGCTAAGGGAGCGGGCGACCCTCCAAGCCGAGGCTGAAGGGGCGGGGCACGTCGAGATCTCCGTTGATCGCCAGGACACGAAAGCGAATATCGATGGTCGGGACTTGGTTGTCGAGTCGACGGTGATCATCACCGCATCTGGTCGTCCTGAGTTCGGCTGATCGTCGCTGAGGTCGTAGTCTGAGGAGATGGCTACCCCTCTCGCCCCCAAGGCTGAAGATCCCCTCGACTTCTTGGCAACGGACTCGTTGCTGACCGAAGAAGAGATCATGCTGCGTGACACCGTCCGCAAGTACGTAGAAGAGCAAATCAATCCCTACGTCGGAGAATGGTTCGACGCCGGAATCTTCCCTCACGAGGAAGTGGCAAAAGCGATCGGCGATCTCGGTCTCTTCGGTATGCACCTAGACGGCTACGGCTGCGCCGGCTCCTCCGCCATGATGTACGGCCTCGCCTGTATGGAGACCGAGGCTGGTGACTCCGGCCTGCGAAGCTTTGTCAGCGTGCAGGGATCGCTCGCCATGTTCCCGATTCACGCGTATGGGTCAGAGGAACAAAAGGAAGAGTGGCTGCCTCGTATGGCCGCTGGTCAGGCCATCGGTTGTTTCGGTCTCACCGAACCCGATTCAGGGTCTGATCCGAGTTCGATGCGCACCAATGCCAAGCAGGATCCGAACGGGGACTGGATCCTCAACGGTGCCAAGATGTGGATCACAAACGGGTCGATCGCCGACGTGGCTGTTGTCTGGGCCAAGACCGACGAAGGCATCCGCGGCTTTGTCGTTCCAACCGATACGAAGGGCTTTTCTGCTCCGAAGATCGAGCGCAAGGTCTCGCTCCGTGCATCGGTGACATCTGAACTGATCATGGACGATGTTCGCCTTCCCGCAGCAGCGGTGCTCCCCGGCGTGTCGTCCATGCGTGGTCCGCTGAGCTGCTTGAACGAAGCTCGGTTCGGCATCTCGTTCGGCGCAGTCGGTGCAGCACGCAGCTGCTATGAGTCGGCGCTCGAGTACGCGGGATCTCGAGAGCAGTTCGGTGGCCCTATCAGCCGATTCCAGCTCACCCAGCAACGCTTGGTCGACTTCATGACCCGCGTGCAGCAGGGCACGCTCGTGGCCTACCACCTCGGTCGCCTCAAGGATCAGGGTGTCCTGGGCCCAGCTCAAGTGAGTTTCGGCAAGCGCCAGAATGTGCGCATGGCCCTCGAGGTCGCCCGCGAATCACGGTCGGTTCTGGGTGCCAACGGGATCACCACCGAGTACGCCCCGGCTCGGCACATGAACAACCTCGAGTCGGTATACACCTACGAAGGCACCAACGAGATTCACACGCTCATGATGGGTCAAGCCATCACAGGCCAGAACGCGTTCACCTAGGCGCTGCGCTGTGCCCTGCCGCAACTGGGCTGCAGTAGGGTTTGAGCATGGAGTTGACTGATGAGGAGATCCGAGTTCTCGGTTGTTTGATCGAGAAGGAGGCCACTACCCCTGATCAGTATCCGCTCTCGACCAACGCGATTGTCAACGCGTGCAACCAGAAGAGCAATCGTCATCCGGTGGTCGACTATGGCGATCGTCTTGTCATCGACACGATGCTGTTGCTCCGTCCTGCAGGATTGGCCCGGACCGTCTCTGGCGGCCGGGCTGACAAGCACAAGCATGTGCTGGATGAAGCCTGGGGACTGTCTGCAGATCAGCTTGCCGTTCTTGCAATCATGATGCTGCGAGGACCGCAATCGCCCGGTGAGCTGCGGACGAGGACCGAGCGGTACCCAACGTCACAGGGCTCCGGGTTTGCCGAGCTTTCGGACATCGAGTCGGTGCTTCAGGGGCTCGCTGCCTTTCAGGTGCCACTTGTGGCGAACATCGGCAGGGGATCGGGGCAGAGCCAGGACCGATGGGCGCACCTTCTGGGGAGTGAAGTCCCTGATGTCAACGATGTGCAGCCAGCCGGCGCGACGAGTTCAACTGGCGGATCTTCGCTGGCCCACCGAGTGTCAGAGCTCGAGGCTCGGCTCGCAGTTTTGGAGGAGGCGCTCGGTGTCTCGACTCCATCAGAATCGGGCCAATCCGCATCTGTGCCCGCTGAACCCGAAGGCGGGTTCGCAACGTTCGAGGACTAGCTCGACGTAATGAGGGT
>CALHCB010000027.1 GCA_937930695.1 uncultured Acidimicrobiales bacterium
CCCAACGATGCATCGGTCCTTCGCCCTGGGTATCGGTAAACCCGGTGTCCGAGACGTCGCTGTGCACTGCTGTCCAATGAATGGGAATGGGGCCAGCCCACACCGTGAATTTCGAAATCGACCCTTCGCCCAGCGGTTCCATCTCGTGGATCTTCACGAACGCAGGGGGCGGCGTCAGCATCTTCAGCGCCGACGTGTCGTGATGGAAATCACTCACAGCGGCGACCGGAGCATCAACGGTGAATCGGAAGTCAAAGACGGGCACTGCCCCAGTCAACCAGCTACCGCAGGATGCAGGTGGAACCAGGGCCAAACACCCTAGATCTTCACAATGGGGATCTGGCCGCTACCAAGCCCAGAAAGCAAGGGCGGTCTTCGTACCGGCGGGAATCTCCGTGAAGCCACCATCGTGGATCTGAATCGGTGCCTGCTCGACCAGGTCGGCCCACAGCACGGTCGTTGGGTGGACGATCGAAATCGGACGTCCCGCGTCGTTCCATCGCGCTACATCAGCGGGATCGGACTTCATCCATGCCCATTGTCCCGCGTGGGCACATTGGGCAGCCTGCTTGCCCCACGACATCTCCGCCTCGGGAGTGACCGCAATCAGGAGTCCGGTTGTCGCCGGCAACTCGTCGATCTGTTCGATCTCGTCCAACGGCGTCGAGCGAATCTGCAGCTTGGCCAGGGGTGCGGGCGCCTGGTCGAGTGGACCGGGAACAAACGCTCGGACCTCAGCACCATTCCGTTGGACCGTTACTCCATCGGGTTCTTGGGCCCGCTCCCACGATGCCCCACGGCCTCGACGCATGATCTTGCGAATGCGGGCCCCGTTCCATGCAGAAACGGCGTCGAACCAGATTCCGCTGGGTTGGCTTCGCTCATCTTCCAGCAGGCCAATCGTTGCCAGCACGGCTGCCGCACAGATCGCGGCCGTTGTCGGAGGATCGATCTTCTCGACTCGGGCCGCCAGCTGGAGGGCCAGAGGGGAGTCGGAAGATTCCGCGGTGTCGGTCACCGCTCCAGTTCTACCCGGCACCTAGCCTCAATTGATCGCTGCTGGTTCCGTCACGCCCGAGTCCGATCCGATCGTTCCGCACATCGGGACGCTCAACGAAGGCTCGCTCCACGCTGCACTCAAGGAGCACTACGCCGAACCAGGTGATCAGTTTGAGGTACCCCTCGACGGATTTGTCATCGACATTTTCCGTGACCAAGGCGGTCCACGAGAACTGTTGATCGAGGTACAGACCACATCGTTCGCCGCGATGGGCAACAAACTCGACCGAGTACTGAGCGAACACCGAATCCAGCTCGTGCACCCAATTGCGGTGCGCACCACCCTCGAGCGAACGGACAAGCCGCGTCGCAAATCACCCAAACGGGGAACCATCTACAGCATTTTCGATGAGCTGGTCAGCATTCCAACGCTCCTCGACCACCCCAACCTGGTGCTCGAAGTTGTCCTCGTCGAGGTGACAAAGCGCCAGATCCATGACCCGAAAGCCAGGAGGGGTCGAGGCGGGTGGCGCACCGTGGATCGTCGTTTGGAAAAGATCGTCGACACACATCGATTCGAGACCGTGGCCGATCTCACACAGCTGCTCCCCGCATCCCTGCCAGATCGATTTACGACCAAGGACCTTGCAGAAGCAGGCGGGTTCAGCCGAGATGCGGCCCAGAAACTTGCGTATTGCTTCCGGGCCGCCAACCTCTTCGATCAAGTTGACCGGACTCGAGCCGGTATCACCTACCGACTCTCACACTGAGCCGAACCAAGCGCTCCTAGGGCAGTTCGATGATGGTGACCACTCCAGTGTTGCCATCGACCTCGATGGTCGCCCCATCCGGAATGCGCTTCGTTGCATCAGTCGCCGATACAACGCATGGGATTCCGAGTTCTCGACTCACGATGATGGCGTGGCTCAGAGGAGCACCGACATCAACCACCACTCCCCCGGCAGGCACGAACAGTGGTGTCCATGACGGATCCGTGATCGGGGCGATCAAGATGTCACCGGGGTCGAGCGCCGTCGGATCGTGGGAATCGAGGACCACCCGTGCAATCCCTTGGTAGGTCCCCGGGCACCCGGGGACACCCTGCACCGTTTCGCCCGCCTCGACCTGAATGATCTCCACGGCGTCGCGCCGGGGATAGCTCGACATGTCCGGCCGATCACCGTGGAAGAGGAACGGCTCCTGCAGCTGTGAGACTTCTTCCATAAGGTCAGCTCGCCGCAGCAATTC
This sequence comes from uncultured Acidimicrobiales bacterium, assembly GCA_937930695.1. GTDB lineage: Bacteria > Actinomycetota > Acidimicrobiia > Acidimicrobiales > SZUA-35 > CALEWY01. The sequence continues at coordinate 2,248 of CALHCB010000027.1, forward strand.
ATCCACATGACCCTCGGGACTCGCCGGGAACCCAAGCAGCTCCGGCCGGGTCAACAAGCCAAATGAGTTGTGGTGCGGCATCGTGCCCGCGGCGACACAGCGATGCCCGAGCTCGTGCATGGCCACCCGCATCTCGTGGACGAGCTTGATGTTGTTGGTCTTGGTCCGCTCTCGACCCGGCATGAAGACCTTCGCCGCGCTCAGCGCGGCCACAAACTGACCATGGGTTTCGGGATCACCGGCAACCATCTCGGCAATCTGAGCTCCGAGTTCTTCACGCTCGGATGCCTTGGCCGCATTGTGCAGCTGGGGCGCCTGAGCTTCTTCGGAGAGTCGCATACGGTCGATGGCGGCGAGGGCGAGGTCCGGTTCGGTTTCCCATGTTGGAGATCGCATCTCCCACTCGTTTGGTCCGCGACAACCATACGAGAAGAGGAACTCGTCGAAGCTCTCCAAGAATGCCGCCGCATCAGCGGAATCGCTGGCTCGGAGACGGTCGGACAGACCGCTATAGCCAGCATCGAACATCGCATTCAGATCAGCAGAACCAGCTACGACGCGGCCCAAATCCCACATCGCCATTGATGGCGCCGCAGACTCGACGTCGCCAAGTCCTGCAAGCAGCTTCAACGTCGCCGTTGGTTGCCCAACCGCCTCGCACACCGCGGTGATGATGCCGATCGGCAACGTGGCCAGGAAGGAAATGAAGATGTGCTCGGTAAAGAGCATTTCGAAGTGACTGTCTGCGAGATCCAGTGCGTAGTCGATGAGGTCTTGATCCGACATCGTCGTGAAGTCCGGACGATTGGATCGCAGCCCATTCACGAGCACCTCGTGTCCAAGCACGTCGGGAAGATCGGGCGTGGTCAGCACCCAGCCAAATGTCTCTCCGATTTTCGCCGTGAGATCTTCTCGATCGAATCCGGGCTTCACCACGAACTCGGGGACGCCTGGCGCATCACCGAAAAACGCTGCGTCGATGTCTTCTGAGGTCATGCCGGGAGCGCGATGCCCGAGCATTCGCAGGGCGCTGGCGTTGAGGTACGCATAGCCGCCAGTCACACCCAGAAAAACACACTCATCGTCTGGCAGCTCATCAGGCGTCATGACGCCGATGCGGTAGTAGGCATTCCGGAAACCCATCTCCGAGCCGCCAAGACCATTCTCGTTCTGGAAGTACGAGAACGAGAGCGGCGCCACGGGGTCGGGAAACACTTCGCCGACGTTCGCTCGGGTATAGAAATTCCACTCTTTGCTGAGATCGGTTTCGACGAGCCAGCTATCGACCATGTTGTTCCCCTTGGATTGCCCAACCTGTAGATGGGAGGTCCTCCGAAGGTAGTCGAGCGTGTGACTTAGGGCACAACCTCGACCGGAGTGCCTGGCTCCACGATCTCAGACATTTCGAGCAGCACATCGTTGTCGATTCGGATGCAACCAAGTGACACCGCGGATCCGAGAACTGAATTGTCGCGGGTCCCGTGTATCGCAACGACTGCGTCGCCGCCGTTGATCTGGCCGATGGCCTCTGAATAAGAGGAGAGAGCGAAGACCCAGGGGCCATAGACCGACTCAGGATTCCAAGGGAACGAGTCTCTGATGTAGTACGTCCCCGTTGGGGTCGGCGTACGGTCCGTTCCAATGGCGACCCGAGTATCGATCACGATGTCGAGGCCGTCCCAAACCACCACGCTTCGATCCGAGAGATCGACCAGCACACGGGTCGTGACGTCGTTGAGCGTCACATCCTCCCTCGGGATCCAGCCCTCAGAGCCGTTCGGTCGTACCGGCACTTGGATTCGCAACCACTCGGTGCCGTCGACGGCTGTGAGCTCTTCGAGCACGAGAAAGTGACGAAGACCTGCGAACTCGGTAGGAACGGCGAGCTGCCACGCTGGTTCAGTCCCGGCATCAGGCTCGGCCCACACGGCAACCGAACCCTCGGCGACCAAGGCTGTGGCATTCAAGGTCGACGGCGGCTCCATCGACTCAACCAGACCTGGAATGTCGAGCACGAGCGGAGCGGGACCACTCGCGGCACGCTCGAACGTTGCCCCGGACTCTGCATCGCCCTGATCAGACTCGTCGGCAATCGGCAACGGTGAACCGGCTGCCAACTCCTCAGCCGTTCGGCTGGAGTCGCCGTCGGCGGCCGCCGCGATGCCATCAACAGCAACCGAGGATGCGCCACAGCCAGATGCGAGCATGGCAACCGAGACGGTGACAACGCCAGCGAGTCGTCGCCGAAGGCTCATGCTCTTGGGACCCCGGTTCATTGTGACTCGATCCAATATGACCGGCACGAACTGGGGGCCTACGCTCGCCGCGGAAGACGCCATCGCCTCAGAGTATGCGCGATGCCCCGGCTTTCTCGATCTACCCCGAAACCTCGCAACACTGAATGGTCTCATGAGCTCTCTGTGGACACTTTTTGAAAATCAGGCCGCTGAACGGCCTGATGTCGCTGCCCTCATCGACGAGACTGGGTCGACAACGACCTACGCACAATTGATCGATCAATCGAGATGTGTCGCCGCCGGACTTGCCAACATCGGTGTCACGAAGGGCGACTCGATCGGTGTCTTCTTCCCGAATCGATCCGCTTGGATGGTGATGTGGCTGGCGACGACCCGCCTCGGAGCGAACGTCGTTGGACTCAACACACGATTTCGCACCGCAGAGCTCGACCATCTGCTCGCCGTTGCCAACATCAACGTCGTCCTGACACCAGATGACTTCCTCGGGATCGACCCGCCGTCACTGTTCGGAAGCCTCGAGCACCGTCCAACGCTGATTGTCGACGGTGACACCGACGGCTTCTCGTCGAGCGCTACTGATCTGCTGCCGTCCAAGGTTCTCCGGTGGAGCTCCCTTCTCGGTCCACCCGATGACAGAACCGGCCTCGCCGCAGCTCCAGTTGGCACACTCGACGATCTGACCATTGGGTTCACCACATCAGGAACCACCGGCTTCCCGAAAGTTGCGTGCCACACCCAACGATCAACGCTCCATCATGCTCGGGCAATCATCGAGGCCTTCGAGCTCAATCACGACAGTGTTGGCTTGATCCCGTTGCCGTTGTGCGGAACGTTCGGATTCATCAGTGCACTCCCCGTCCTCCTGTCTGGCGGCACGGTCGTTCTCCAGGAAGCGTGGGACCCAGGAGCTGCGGCGAGGCTCATCGCCACTCACGGTGTGACGTTCTGCAACGGCTCCGACATCATGCATCTCGATGTCGTCAATCATCCGGACTTTGTCCTCCCCACGACGTGGACAACCGGTGTTTTCGCCGACTTCACGAACGCTGGCGAGGAGTGTGTTCGCGTTGCCTCAGAGCGAACCGACGGAACGCTTCTACTCACCGGGACCTACGGGTCATCAGAGGGCTTCGCCTTGATGTGCCGGTGGCCGACCTCCGGATCGGTGTCGGAGCGGGCGACGAATGGCGGTCCCCTCATTCATGAGGACTACCGAGTTCGGGCTTGTGATCCCGAGACGGGCGCTGAACTTGGCCACAACGAACCCGGAGAGCTCCACTTCACGGGGGCCAACTTCATCGATCACTACATCGGCAATGCTGAGGCATCTGCCAAGGCCTTCACCGATGATGGGTGGTTCAAAACCGGCGACCTCGGGTTCACCCGTGACGCGACGACGTTCGTGTATCAGGCCCGACTTGGCGACTCGCTTCGCCTTCGAGGCTTCCTGTGCGATCCCTCGGAGATCGAGTACCACCTCGAGGATCACGACATCGTCGAACGCGCACAAGTTGTCGGCGCCAACCGCCCCGGCGTCGGCGACGTCGCAGTTGCGTTCGTGATTCCGTCGGCATCGCATACGACAACACCCCACGATGACCTCGAGGCTGTCTTGAAGGACTACTGCCGAGATGGGTTGGCGAACTACAAACGACCAGAACGAATCATCGTTGTCGAGAACTTCCCGGTGACGGACGGCCCGAACGGTGTGAAGATACGAAAAGTGGACCTGCGTGAGTCGGCCCAAGCGCTCCTCACACCCCTCCAAGAAACGTGAGCACGATGAACGATCAGGAAAATTCCGAGCCCGGAACACTCATCGAAATGGACGGCACGCTCAATGTGCGTGACATCGGTGGCTGGCCGACGGCGAGCGGAGGCACCGTCAATCGAGGCGTCCTCTTTCGGTCCGATCGTCTGAGCACCTTGTCCGACGCAGACCTCGGTCGCTTCGATGGTCTGGGCGTTCGCACCGTCATCGATCTTCGCTACGAGAAGGAAGTTTCTGAGGATCCGAGTCGATTGTGGTCTGCGGTGGAACATCACGTCGAGATCCCGATGGGCGGTGGCGCCGCGGACCAGAAATCCTTCATCGACCGGGTCTTCGCCGGTGAGATGGACGAGATCTCCGACGAATGGGTCGGCGAGATGTATATCGAGATGCTGACTGAGCACGCGGGCGACTTCGGTACCGCCGTTGCCTCAGCGATCGACAACAGCCCCTCGCTCTTCCATTGCACTGCAGGTAAAGACCGCACAGGACTCTTCGCCATGCTGGTTCTCGAAACTGCGGGGGTGAGCCGAGAAGACATCCTGACCGACTTCAACCTGTCGAACGTTTACCGGGCTGAAAAGAGAATGGCTGCGCTCGCGCCGACGTTCGCGGCGAAGGGTCTCGACATCGAGAAGTTCCGACCTGCTCTCGGAGCACCCCGACCAGCGATGGAGATGGCGTTTGCCTTTCTCGATCGCGAGCACGGGGGCCCGATCAGCTACCTCGAGCAGGTCGCTGGGATCGGGGCCGACGGCACGGGAGCGATTCGCGCACTCCTCACCTGACCGGCCTCATCGGAGGATGAAAGGGTCGGACCGAGCCCGAACCGCCGGGGTGGAAGATTCGTCAGCTCACCGCAGCCAAGATGGACACCGCACCGTCAACAATGGCGTTGCCACCGCTCGAATCCAGCACCGAATATGCAGGAATCAGCATCTGAGAGGTCAGCGCTTCGGCTGCTTCATGCTTTGCCGGTCCATCGGCACTGATTACGGGGGCCGGGTCATAGCCGAACGTCGCCACGTCATCAGGTCGCTTGATGGCGTGCGCCTGGGCGGCGTCGAGCCCGCTGGCGAGCAGAGCGACCAGATGGGCACTCCCTCGCAGCTCTCGGAGAATCGCTGTGTTCTGGAGAGCAAGTCCCGGCGCATCCGTGGCCCGTTCTTCCGCCGCGATTCCTGCGAAAAGTGCAAGGCCGGCCGGATCTGCCGCCGCGATCACTGCGCTGGCTGCTTCGTTGTAGGCGTCGAGTCCCTCGACGTCGGCCAGCTTTGACCGACCCAGGTCAGCGCAGCACTGCATGTAGGCAGTGCCTGCTTCACGAGGGTCCATCTTCTCTTTGGCTGAGTTCCAGATCTTGTCGATCAGTCCGGCAGAGAAATAGCCAAAGGCACTCTGCACGACCGGGGCCTCGACGTTGCCGAGCACGCCGCCACGCCCAAGGACGTACCAACGGAACCCGTCAAGTCCGAATTCCTTTCCTTTGGCCAGCGTTGCTGGGTGGAAATAGAACGAGGCTCCGGAGGCACCGACGGTGTCCTTTGAACCTTCAATGGTCTCGAGCGTGTTGTCGTCTGCAGGCATCCGGCGACTATCGCACCGTTGCTTCTCAACTGCCAAACGAGGGAGCGCTGACTTCGGACTAGGTTGCGTGTCGTGACCGACTCACCGCAAGCTCACTGGGATGCTCGTCACGCGGACGCCGACATTCGCCAAGATCCGCTCGAACTGCTGGCCGCCACGGTGAGCGCTGCTCCGGAAAATGCCACCGCACTCGACATCGCTGGTGGCACGGGAACCGACGCTCGCTGGCTGGCTCGACAGGGATACGCGGTGACGCTCGCTGATGTCTCACCGGTCGCTCTTGAACGGGCCGCCGAGCTCGCGCGGGTCGACGGATTCGAGCTGGAAGGCATCACCACCGATCTTGAGTCCGGGCCACTCCCCGAGCGCCGCTGGGATGTGATCCACATTGCCAACTTCTTCAATCGGCGGGTCCTGGCAAGCGTGCACGAACACTTACATCCGGGTGGGCGCGTCCTCATCACCATCGCCACCACAACCAACCGCGAACGCAACGAACACCCTCATCCTCGATTCTTGGTGGAACCAGGAGAACTCGCGAGCCTCGTCGCCTCGCCTACGGACGGATTGGACCTCGTCCGATTCGACGAAGGGTGGCGAGCCAACGGTCGCCACGAGGCCTGGTTGGTCGGCCAGGCCAGATCCCTCTAACTCAAAGCAACAGTGCGAGCTGGCGAGACTGGGCCACCAGGGCACCCGACTCGTCCCACAGCTGACCGTTCTCGATCAGTGTTCCGTTGTGGAGATCTTCTGTGGTGAAGCGGGCACGAATCCACCCGGGCTGCGGGCGGCGTCGGATGTGGACCGTGAGCTCCAGAGTCGGGACCCATCCGACCTTCCCAAGCAAGCTGAAGAGCGACGGCGGGAAGGCGTCCCCAAAGAGCGTGAGAGCCAAAGAGTCCGTCGGGCGACCATCCGAGAAACGAATCCATCCCGAGACCTCTGCCCGATCGGCGGCTCCTGATTGAGCCCATCGTGGATCGATCCGGACATCGAGGCGAGACATGATGGGGAGCTCGACGCCCTGTTCGAGGCCCTGTCGAGTCAGACACGCTTCCGGTCCTGGAATGTCGACCGGCTCGGTCTCCACCAATGCACTCGCCGTCTCCGACGACGACGGGATCGAGAGATCCCCGAACGCAGCGACCATCTGAACCCGTTGCTTGCCATCTTGGTGAAGGCCGCCCGTCACCGTGGTCGAACGCCTGCCCGGTCGAATCAACGTGGCCTCGACACGACCAGGCATGTCACCAGATCCCGGTCGAAGAAAGTGTGTCGTGACCGAGAGCGGGTCAGGTTGTTGAGCGATTTCGCGCATCGCCCGAAGCGTCGTCGCGCTCAGGTACCCGCCGTTGGGGTTCTCACCAATGTTCCACGAGGACGCGATGTTCACACCGAACGTCCCGCTCTCGGCGAGGGCTTCCCCTCGTGTTTCGTCGTCGAACTGATAGTCCCCAGCGGTCACGAAGCGTGACTGTACGTCTGCCCTTCGGGGGTTGTGAATTTGGCATCGAATGATTCGACGATTCCGATGGGCTGCCACGCGTCGTCAATCACGACGAATGGAGCAGCGACACCGCGTGCGACCACACCGTCGAGGGTCTCACTTGCGTAGGCCACCCGATCCTGGGTCAATGGCAAACCGAAGAACGCAACCGGCTCGGTGCCGTCTCGGTTGGCCGCCGCATCGAGGGCGATCAAGTCGACGAGCCGACGGGCGACACCATCGTCGTCGACGACAACGCCCAGACGATTGCCGTTGCCTGGCGAGGGAAACAAGGCCCGGGCCGCTGCGGTATTCACACCGTCATTGACCGTAGGCACCTGACCAGAATCGACGTCAGAGACTCGACGTCCAATCAACGAGTCAGACAATTCGGCGTTCGCCAACTCGGCCGCCGACCCCTGCGAGAGAATCATGCCGACGAAGGCCGTCATGACGCCTGCGAGCGACCCGAAGACGAGCAACTGGATCGCACCAAATGCGAACGCCACCACGCCGAGCACTCGACCAACGACTGCGGTGATGCGAACTGCGGCCAGCCGATTACTGCGTCGAAGCCACAGCCATCCGGTGAGGACTCTCCCGCCGTCGAGCGGCAGTCCAGGGAGCATGTTGAAGGCAGCGAGAATGAGATTGATACCACCGAGCCAGTTCATGGCCTGAGAAAAGACGATCGGGGCACCGAGCCATCGTCCGAAGAACCCAGCTCCGATCGCACTAGCTCCTACAAGCAGACTGACGAGCGGGCCGGCTGCTGCAATTTTCATCTCCGACTTGGCATCGGGAGCAGGCCGCTCCAAGGCTGCTGAACCGCCAAGGAACCACAACCGAATCTCTTTGACCCCGATCCCGGCTCGACGAGCAAGGACGGCGTGACCTACCTCGTGAGCAAGAATCGAAGCCAGAAAAAGAGCTGCCGTGGCGGCGGCGGCAACATACGCCACGACAGCCGAAGACGTCGATGCCCACTGTCCTGCGAGCTGGAAGGCAAGAAGCGCCGCAATGAGGAGGGCGCCGGGACCGACACGAACAGGAGCACCAACGAGACGTCCGAGTGTGATGGAAGAGTCAGTGCGGGTACTCATAGGACCAACCTACAGTCCACGACCTAAGCGGGCGGTAAAGAAGCGCTCCCACCGCGAAGGTCCTTCTGCGGGATGCTCGGCGAGCAAGACCCGACGATTTAGCTCGAGAGGGCAAGCCACCCGGCCAGGACAAGCCGGGCTGACCAGACCAACGTTCTGATCAGGTCGACTTGCATCAACCTGCGATGGATCTGTGGGTCGAACTGATCCACGAGCTTTCCGTGAAGTGGAGCGGCGCCCAGTCCAGTGATCAAGACCACAAGCGCAACGAGGACAAGACCGAGAACCGACAGCGATCGCTCCCTCCCGACGCCCGCAGTCAACACAAGACCCACCGCGGCGACCACCTCGACCGCCCAGGGCACCAACAGCAACCGGGTCACGCGTGACATGTGCGCCTCTTGGAACGGCCGATAGGGCTCGTTGACAAGACCAAACAGCGGGTAGTGGACCACGTGAATCGTCCACATCAAGCCCACCATGAACCCCGTAGCTGCCAAGTGAACGATCGAAATGTCGGCAAACGTCAAACCGAGGAGCTCCACGCTCCTAGGTTCCCAGCTCGCGCATGCCCGTGACGAACCCGACGGCTATCGTCGTGCTCCATCACAACGGCGACACCTCCCCCACCCGCGATTTCTTCGGCAAGCGCGGTCAGCCCGACGTCCATGAGCGCGTCGCGCGTGGCCGCCCTTGTTGGTGGCATCTTCGTCGCGCTCATCGCCTCGGACGACGAGGGTGTTGTGCTCTGCCCGTTCCGCCGGTGCACGGATGGTTACTGCCCGCTGTGCGGGGCGACTCGGGCAGCAGGCAAGCTCGTTCGGGGCGACGTCCTCGGTGCGTGGCACCGTCATCCCGTTCTTGTGTTGTGGGTCCTTCAGGCGGTTGTTCTCGGTGCAGTTATGGCCTGGCGGCGAGCCACATCACGACCCGCTCTTGCGCTCCGAGGTTTCATCACCGCCAACCTCGTCTTGATGCTCGGTGTTTGGATGGTGCGACTTGGGCTGCACGACATCCCTCGCCCATCGACACTGAGTTTCTTCGGGTTCTAAGGCTCGAGCAATCCGAGCTCGGCCTTGAGCCGCAAGATTCGGATCACCGACTGATCGATCCGATCCTCACTGAGGCGACCGGTGTTCACAGCATCGATCAAGCCAGCGCGGGCGGCGAGCAGATCGGGCGGAGCGAGCAGAATGTCGACTCCGGCCTCGACCGAACGCACTGCGAGCTCAGCTCGGTCTTCACCCCGAACAGCGCCCATGTCAAGTGCGTCGGTGACGACCAGGCCACCGAAGCCCAGGTCGTCTCGAAGGAACTGTTCGATCAACACGCTGGACACCGTGGCGGGATCACCAGAGGGATCGAGGGATGGAAAGGCCAGATGCCCAACCATGACTGCTGACACTCCCTCATCGACCGCGGCGGCGAAGGGCACTCGCTCTCGTGTTCGCCAGACTTCTTCGGTCACATCGATCGTTGGGAGACTCTGATGGCTGTCGACCGACGTATCGCCATGGCCTGGCCAGTGCTTCACGACCGCTCCGACACCGTTTTCTTGCAACCCTCGGACGGCTGCCCCAACGAGCGCCGAGGCCACGGCGGGATCACTTGAATACGACCGGTTTCCAATCACGCCACTGTTCGCATCGGTCAAGTCCGCAACGGGCGCCAACACAAAGTTGATCCCCTGAGCAGAAAGCTCGACAGCAGACAGCGCACTCGCGGCTTCCACCGCATCTGCCCCCTCGGCGCCCAACGCGCGAGCGGAGGGCATCGGCGTGACTTGATCGCTGACTCGGGCAACACGCCCACCCTCCTGATCAACTGCGATGAGGAGGCCAACGCCTTGCGGCGACGCCGCTTGCAACCCATCTGAGAAGGCACGGGTCTGATCGGCGCTCGTGATGTTCGGGCCGAGATAGATCACGCCACCAAGCTCATAGGCCGCAACGAATCCAGCCGGTGAGTTCGGATCAGCGGGATCGCCGGCGGCGGTACCGCCGAATAGCGGCATGAACATTTGCCCGATCTTCTGCTCCAGCGTCATGGACTCGATCCGCACCAGGAGTGGATCAACCGTCGTGGGCGGTTGCGTCGTCGGGACCGGCGTTGTTGGTGGTTGCGTCGTCGGGACCGGCGTCGGCGGCGGTTGCGTCGTTGTTGTGCTGTCTGGAGACGAAGAGAGATCGCTCGATGAGCTCGTCCGGTTCTCTGCACCGGTCTCGATCTCGCCAGCTCCGGTGCAACCGACGCTCACTATCCCCGCGGCGAAGAGCAGCGCCGTTGATCTGCGACGAAACCGCTTGTGTGCTGTCGTTGTCACGAGGCCGGACGACCGACAGAACCGTCAGTTTGCTGATCGATTGCAGCTCTGACCGAACCGTAGAGCTCTGGCCCGAGCAATTCGGAGAGCTCGTGTGCCAGCGATGAAACGACGGGCTCATCCCCCACGAATGCAGCTGGGTTTGGCTCGTTCGGATCGGTACAGATCCACGCCATGTCTTTCCCGCCGGGTCCCCAGTCGTCGCGGGTCCAAGGTCGCAACGTCACCAGCGTTCCTTCTTCAGTGTGGTGCGCCTTGAGCGGTGCCTGCCAGCAGATGGAGGGCTTCCAATCGGTTGGCTGCTCCTCTGCATCGAGTGCTCCCAGATGCAGCGCACATCCGACGCCGCCATCAAACTCCGGACGGTTGAAGAAGATGCACGCATCGTTGACGACACGAGTGTGCGTCCGTCCATCATTGAGGAAGACGCCAAGTTCGGAGGCCGTTGCATGATTCTGGAAACGAGCGGGATCCAGCGATGCAGCGAGCGCGGCGATCAACATCGCTTCATCTTGGTCGAGCACCTCAGCTCCGTGTGAGCAACAGCCCTGCTGCAGGTCTTCGGCCGGATCATCGAGAATCCCGATGCATCCTGCGCCCCAGACACACGTCCAATTCGACGCAAGAAAGTCTGCGTCGACTCGCCACCGCCGACCAGGCGTGTAGGGGTCGCTCAATTCAACAAACTGCTCGGGCACCTCGACGAGCGTACGATCCAACAAGGCCGACTGGAGCGACCGTGACGACGACTGACTGGAATCCGATTCTCCGAAGCGAGTTCGACAAGCCCTATTGGCGCGAACTCCAAGACTTCGTGACCCAGGAGCGGTCACAACACGTGGTCTATCCACCTGCAGAGGACGTGTTCTCGGCATTGCACCTCACGCCCTATGCCGAGGTGCGAGTCGTCATTCTGGGACAAGATCCCTACCACGGGGCAGGGCAGGCGCACGGACTTGCCTTCTCTGTCCGTCCGCCAACGCCGATTCCTCCGTCACTTCGCAACATGTTCAAAGAACTCGAGAGCGACCTAGGGATCTCGCCGCCAGGGCACGGATTTCTCCAAGCGTGGGCGACACAGGGCGTGTTGTTGCTCAATACATCGCTGACCGTGCGAGCCCGAACCGCTGGGTCACATCAAAAGCGCGGGTGGGAGACCTTTACCGATGAGGTCATCCGAGCGGTCGCTTCCAAGGCCGAGCCAGTGGTGTTCCTCCTGTGGGGTTCCGCAGCGCGGGCCAAGAAAAAGCTGATCGCATCGACCGGCGCCACACACCACACAATCCTCGAATCGCCACATCCATCGCCTCTTTCGGCCCACCGGGGATTTTTCGGAAGCCGCCCCTTCTCGCAGACAAACGCTGCACTCGAACAAGCTGGCCAGGCCACTATTGACTGGGATCTGGGAGACTCCCTGCCCGTTGGCCCCAAGCCTGTATAGAACCTCGCCGACCCCCATTCCGCGAAATATTGCTTTACCGTGACGAAAACGAGGAATACCCTCGGTTGTTAGTGGTTGTGAGGGTCAGCTGCATGAGACGAACCCTCGTAACTTCTCAAGGTTGTGAGCATCCCGATGCACACAAGCAGCAGATTGAGTTGAGATGGCACTCTCCACCACAACCAGCAATGACGGTTCCGGGGTCAGAGAGCGCGGCAGTCAATCAGAGCGAGGACGGCTCGCAGACTTTGCTCTCAACGCCAGCCTGCTGGCTGGTCTGTGGTTTGCCTACTCGATTGTGCGTCAAGTCACCGCAGATGAGTGGACGCAAGCCATCCTCAATTCCGGCAACATCCTCCAGCTCCAGGATTGGCTTGGGCTCCCGCACGAAGGTGCGCTGCAGCAGCTCCTGCTCGACCGCCCGAATCTGATCCGGTCCGCCAACATCTACTACATGTGGGCCCACTTCCCAGTTACCGCAGTCTTCGTGGTCTGGGCGTTTACATTCCATCGCTCGACGTTCTCGGTGATCCGAAACACGCTGATCGGCGTGACGGGAGCTGGACTCATCTTGCACCTCGTCTATCCGCTCGTTCCGCCACGCAAGCTGCCCGGCTTCATCGACACCGGTGTGGTCTTCGGGCCAAGTCCCTATGACTTGTCTGCCAGCGAGGCGGCGAATCAACTGGCAGCGATGCCATCGCTTCACGTTGGTTGGGCGCTCATCGTTGCGCTGAGCATTGTGGCGTTGTCTCGGTCACGCTGGCGCCTGGTTGCGCTCCTGCACCCGCTTGTCACCGTTGCCGTTGTCGTCTTGACGGCGAACCACTATTGGATTGATGCCGTGGTCGCCATCCTGTTGGTTGCGGGCGCATGGGCATATTCAGTGAAGATTGAGCGCCGAGACCTGCTCCACCTCGAGCACATCCCCCAAGTCAAGTCACCGAAGCGAGAACCGGAGCTCGTCTGAGCCCAGCTTGCGGGAGCTGTGGCTCCACGTGACATCAAGACCCTCGATCTCGACGCCGAGCGGGAGATGTTCGACCACACCGTGCTCACCCTCAGATCGAACCAGCGACGGCTCACCAATGCCCACCGCCTGACCAGGGTCGAGATCGCTGTTCGCATCGATCAGCAACGCCGCTGTCTGGCACAACGATGCTGTGATGGATTCAGACCGTCCTTGCCCAACCGCACGCACGATCCTGCCAGCGAGCAGCAAGCCCGTGGTGTAGTCGGTCGCTGCCCCGGGAACGAGGGTTGGCGTTCCGTCGAGTTCTCCTTCGGACAGCGCAATGCCACTGACAGATTGTGCGAGTTGCTCCCAACCCGCCCGGTGGGCGAACGGCCCGGACGGGCCAAAGCACGAGATCGAGCCGTAGACGCCGGCCCAGCCGTCGTTTCGTAGCTGGTCCTCGGACAAGCCGAAGCGCTCGATCACGCCCGGCCGGTAGCCCTGCACAACGACATCGGCAGAGCGAGCAAGTTCGACGATGCGCTGACGGTCCGCTGCGAGGTTCAGATCGCCGATGGCCCGTCGCTTGCCGTGGCCGGTATCGATCACGAACGCCGGAACGCTGGGAGTGTTGGGTCCGGTGACCTGCAGGACATCGGCGCCGAGTGCGGCAAGCGTTCGGCCACATGTCGGTCCGGCGAGCACTCTGGTCATGTCCAAAACCTTCAAGCCGGTGAGCGGCTTGGTAGTCGGAGACGGGTCCCAATTCAGATCGCCATCGAAGCCTTTCGATTGCACAGTCGGCAACTGGGCGACCGCGGCGCCATGTGGATGCGACCGGAACTCTTCGGGGGTGCGCAGCGCGATCCCGCACAGGTCTCGCTCGCCGATTGCGGCCTCGAGGTCGAATCCGTTCCACTGTTGGGCCGCGGCAGCGACCTGCGCTCGGTCTGGCTCCGGCGCAAGATCGAGGAGATCTCGCAACCCATCGGCCAGGTGAGGAAAGCCCCCGTGAAGAAAGACCCATCGACCATCGCCGCAGCGGTATGGGCGAACGAGCGGATTCGACTGATTAGTGCGAGGAATGATCTCGCCGTCGACCCTTTGAAGTCCGAACGAGATGATGGCGCACGCTCCCGCAACGGCTGACGTTGTGACACGCCCAGCTGGACCACCAACCGATCGACTCGCATCTCCGGCGGCCGCACCAACCTCGGCGAGGGCCACAGCGGCGACCTCGCCCAAGTGGAAGCGAGATGGAAGTACGGGATCTGATCCGGTGATCACAACCGTCTCGTCCAGCGCCAATCCAGCAAGCTCGGCGATCCGTGCCGCTGCTGGTGTCACCTCGCGACCGCGTCGGACGTGTCGTTCGAGAGGTCTCGTTGGGGCACCGCCTGGTCAGGCAACTGTTTGGGCTCCACGCACAAGTGCCCCAGGGGTCGCCCCCGTCGACTCGCCCTCGTGCATGATCTCGACACCCGAGACGATCGTGTGAACGTAGCCGTCGGCTCGTTGAAGAAGTCGACGTCCGCCAGCAGGCAGGT
>CALHCB010000028.1 GCA_937930695.1 uncultured Acidimicrobiales bacterium
GACGACGTCCGACACGAACGACACGTGGGTCCTGAGCTTCGGGGAGGTTTCTGGACCATTGCCGAGCACCAGCGAGGTTGTGCAGCTGCCTGCGATGGAGCTCGTCGACGGTCAGCCAACGACAACGGTAATGGCCTCTGCGCAGGACCTGAACTTGTGGCTCTGGGGTCGATGCCCCGACCGTGCGGTGACCTGCGACGGAGACTCCTCGATTCCAGGACGACTCCGTGAACTGATCGCCTCAGTCACTCAGTAGCGGTGCTGCCCAGCGTTCGACCGCTCGGAGTTCGGCCGAGAGCGAGCTCGGGCGGTCGAAGATCAGAGACGGAACCCATCTCGCCCGGCTCGCTGTAATACCCGAGTGCGTAGGTTCCCTGTGTGTAGCCGAGCAGGTCGGTGAGTTCTGGTGGGAGATCTTTGGCGATCTCGGGCGGGCACGACAGATACTGATTTTCCTCGGTGCGAAGCCATCCGAGGCAGTATGTGATGTTGATTCCGGTGCGGTCATGGTCCGATTTGTTCTCACCGCCGCTATGGATGACCGACCCTGAGTAGAGCAAGACCGAGCCGGCCGACATGACTGCCTGGGTCTTCTCGTCATCACCCGCTCGACGTTCGTAGTCCCACGTTGGACTCCCGGGAACGACGCGAGTCGCCCCATTTTCCTCGGTGAAGTCGGTGAGTGCCCAGATCGTGTTGAACTGCGGCTCTATTTCGGCGGGGAGGTATCCACCCCAGGCGAGACGGTCGCGGTGGAAAGGCTGGCGCCCCTGTCCTGGTCCCAGGTTGATGATCTGGGTGAGGTGGAGCTGGATTCGTTCGCAGAAGGGTCCGAGAAACTGATTGGCGAGGTCGAGGATCGTTGGTTCCATGACGAGGTCGCGACAAGCAACGCTTCGCGCCACAAGGGCACCCGTGCGCTGGGTCTGGCGTCCAGTGAAGTCATCGATGCCGGTAGGAGTTGCCTGGAGCCACGGATCCAGTTCTGCCTTGACTTGCCCAAGCTGGTCAGAAGTGAGCACGTCTTTCAAGATCACCGCGCCATCTCTGCGGAACGCCTCGAGGATGTGCTCAGGCGATTCAGTGGGATCAAACGTCACGAGTGCAGCCATGTTGCAGACTGTCATGGCGAAAGGTCAGGCGTCTATCCGTTGACTGGGTTTCGTGGGGTGAGTTGGCCTATAAGCGGGGTTTTGTTCCCGGTGCCGTTGCCAGCATCCGTTCGGTCATCATCCATCTCAGCGACCTACCTGGAGAGACGTCCTCCGAAGAGTCCGGGGCGAACAGCCCATCTCTCGCACTTGGTCTTGCTCCCAATGGGGTTTACCGAGCCATCCGAGTTGCCTCGGATGCTGGTGCGCTCTTACCGCACCGTTTCACCCTTACCTGTGACCGGTTGCCCGGCCCATCGGCGGTTTGTTCTCTGTGGCACTTTCCTGCGAGTCACCTCGACTGGCTGTTAGCCAGCACTGTGTTCTGTGGAGCCCCGACTTTCCTCGACACCAGCATCCGAAGACACCGATGCCGCGAAGACCCGGCCAACTCACCCAGGACGCACGCTATCGACCGGGAGAGCGAACCACGGTGAAGCTCAGCGCAGCATCTTGCGCTGATACCAGTCGGCCAGAAGGCCACCGCAGACGCCGCACGTGCCGGCCAAGATGGCGGACACGGGATAGGTGGCGACGTTGATCGAATCGCCGCGGAGGAGCTGCGTGACCACGCCGAATCCTTGCACAACGACATAGGTGGCGATGCCCGCCAGGGCACCATGCATCATCGGCGTGTCTCTGCGGATTCGGCCAGCGCCGAATCCGGCAATAGTGAATCCGACGAGGATCACGAGAAGAAAGGCGAACGCCCAGAAGGTGTTGCCGTCGATGAAGACCGCAGACAATACGGCTGCCGGAACCACGATCATCAGCCCGGCGCCGGCGCCATTTGCGACAACGGACCAATCAATGTTTGGAGGGGGCCGAGACGCCATCGTCCCAACCTACCCCGAGGCCATGGTTGACTGGCCCCATGGGCTCCCTGACCGACCTGCTCACAGAGGTGCGCTCCTGCAGCGTCTGCAGCGACCATCTCGAGCACGGGACCCGGCCAATCGTCCAACTAGGAGCGGGTGCGCAGGTTGTCATCATCGGGCAGGCTCCTGGACGCCGCGTCCACGAGTCCGGTGTCCCGTGGGACGACCCGAGCGGCAGAGCGCTTCGTCGATGGCTCGGATTGACCAACGAGCAATTCTATGACCCGGAGACCGTGGCGATTGTGCCGATGGGGTTTTGCTACCCGGGCTCGGCGGCATCCGGCGACAAACCGCCCAGACCTGAGTGCGCGCCGCTCTGGCATGAGTCAGTCCTCGCTCAGCTGCCTGGCGAGCGATTGGAGATCATCATCGGGATGTACGCCCAGAAGCGCTACATCGAAGACCGCAAGAAGACGCTGACTGAAACGGTTGCGAATTGGGCTGACTACATGCCGACCCAGATCGTTCTGCCTCATCCGTCTCCTCGAAACCAGCACTGGCTGTCGAAGAATCCATGGTTCGAGCAAGAGACGCTTCCCGCCGTTCGCGAACGGATTCGGTCGTTCCTTGACACCTGAGCGCCTGTGCTCAGTTCATCGTCCGTTTACTGAGCCGTAGCCAGGCAGATTCGTGGGGCCCTCAAGATGAGGCCGTGGATCTTTCTTGGCGAAGTGGTGGTGACTGTCATGGGGCCGATTTGTGGCTCTTCTACCCGGCTCCGGACGACGCAACGGCGGTGAACGCGGCAAAGGCCATCTGTGCTGAATGTCCCGTCGTTGCTCGATGTCGCGAGCACGCACTGGCAGTTCGGGAGCCGGCGGGGGTCTGGGGTGGTACTGATGAGTGGGAGCGGCGCCGCGCATGGCGGCGAGAAGGACGCCGCCTCCGCTTGTAGGAAACTCAGATCGTCTCGCCAATAGGCGGGCAGTATTGTGGCCACGTGACTGACAACGAGGAACCCCTGCTGGTCGACGCTCATGGCGGTTGGAAGGGTTTGATCGGATCTGCCAGCGACGGCACAGACCTGAGTGCAGAGGCTGCAGAGGCTGCGATGGCTGACATGCTCGGTGGGCGAGCAACGCCGGTCCAAATCGCTGGTCTCATCGTCGCCCTCCGATCCAAGGGCGAATCAGTCCCAGAAATGATCGGCATGGTTCGAGCAATGTTGGCCGCCAGTGAGCCACTTTCGGCTCCCGCGGACGCCATCGACATCGTCGGTACCGGCGGTTCGAATCATCGGCGGAGCCACGCTCTCAACGTGTCAACGATGGCCTGTTTTGTTGCCGCGGCGGCAGGAGCCACGGTGTGCAAGCACGGGAACTACCGGGCGTCGTCAACCTCCGGTGCGTTCGACTTTCTGGCGACGCTCGGCGTTGATGTCGAAGTGACCCCTGCGCAGCTCGAAGCGACTCTGGTTGAACATCGGCTCGGATTCGCATTGGCCCGAACGTTTCATCCTGCGATGCGCTATGCGGGTCCGGTGCGGGCCGAGCTCGGCATCCCGACTGTCTTCAACTTGCTCGGCCCGCTTGCGAATCCTGGTCGCGTCGTCCGGCAGGTAGTGGGGACTGCAACCACGGAACGAGCCGAGCAGTTGGCCGGTGTCCTCCACGGACTCGGATCTCAGCACGCCTGGGTGGTTTCCGGAGCGGACGGATTGGACGAACTCTCGACCCACGGACCATCGGTCGTCTTCGTGGTTACTCCTGAGGGAGTTGAGCGCCGAATCATCGATGCGACGTCGGTTGGGCTGGAACCTCCGGCCTCGCTCGACGCACTCGCTGGCGGAGATGCGGCCGCGAACCTCGAGATCTTCCGGTCGATGATGTCTGGGACACTCGATGCTCGGTCCGACATCGTCATTCTGAACGCGGGCGCTGGTCTTGTCGTCGCGAACGTCGCTTCAGACCTGGCTGACGGCGTGGATCGAGCTCGCTCGGCTCTCCGGGACGGCTCGGTTGCGAGCTTGGTCGAGCGCTACGTCGGCTGATCCTGCGGCAGCTTTTTCTCTGGCCTGGAACGTCGGCAGGCCAGGAAACGGACTGGCGAGTTGACCGCGCGTGGCCACGAGCGTGACCGAGTCGGCATGTCGTTCGAGCCACGACGCAACGCACAGTGCCTCATCGAGCGATGTCCCGAGTTCGCCAGACAGCCGTCCGCCCGGGCCAAGTTCGATGCGGGCACCTGTGCGAGTTTCCAACACGAGCCCATGAAGATCGTCGAGCATCGACAGTCGACGTTGTCGCCCGACGGCACGGGCGAACGTCGCTGCTTCGTTGCGAACATCGGCGGCCTCTTCGAAGCGCTCAGCCGAGGCGAGCTCGGTCATCCGCTGCTCGAGCGGTCCGAACACAAGGTCGGGTTGGCCGGTCAGAGCACGCGACACCGTGTCGACCACTTCGTAGTACTCGGTTTCGGACAAGATTCCAGAACAAGGACACATCGAAACACCGAGCTGAGCTGCCGTACACAAGGCATCACGGGGGACGTAGTTGCGTCCGATTCGAGTCGCACACCGTCGGATCGGTAGTGCCGTTTGGATGGCTTCGATGACCCCGGCGGCTTCCTTTCGGTTTGGCAATGGGCCAAGCGTGATTCCCGATCCGGGAGTTTTCGCAATCGTGAGGCGAGGGAATCGCTCGTTGGTGGTGAGGCGTACGTAGCACGGCCGGATTGGACGACGACCCCGCCGATTGAATCTCGGTTGGTGTTCATGAATCAACCGGAGTTCGAGCACCTCTGCCTCCAGAGTGTTCGCGGAAACGTGATGAGTGATTGCATCCGTTTCGCGAAGAAGTTGGGCAACTTTGCGCCGCTGGTCGCTGGAGAAGTAGCTGCGTACCCGGGCCCGAAGATCCGTTGCCTTGCCGACGTAGAGGACTCGGCCGTCGCGGTCGAGAAACTGATAGACACCCGGCTGACGAGGCAGCGAGGTTGTCAGCTTGAGCTTCTGCCATTGCGGATGACCAGCGAGGGTGGGCAGCGCGAGCAGGTCGTCGAGACCCGTGACGCCCCACGCCGTTGCCCGCTCGATGAGATAGTGCAGAAGGTCAACAGTGGCCCATGCGTCGTCGAGGGCGCGGTGGGTTGGCTGGTGGGGAAGCCGAAGTCGTCGCGCCAGGTCTCCCAACTTGTGGTTGGGAACCTCGCCTGCCAGGAGACGGCGCGACAACGCGAGGGTGTCCAGCTGAGAATTTCCGATCATCGGCCCACCGTGTCGCCGAATCGCGTTCTTCAAAAACCCCATGTCGAAGCGGATGTTGTGGGCGACGATCACGCTTCCCCCGATGAATTCGAGCAGCGAGGGCAACACCGTGACCATCTCGGGAGCTCGCATCACGAGCTGGTTGGTGATCCCGGTGATCAGCGTGATGTTCGGTGGGATGGCGCATCCAGGGTTCACGAGTGTCTGAAACGTGCCGAGGACCTCGCCACCTCGGACCTTGACCGCACCAACTTCGGTGATCGAACACTCGTTGGCGTTCCCGCCAGTGGTCTCGAAGTCAATAACGCAGAATGTGGTGTCGTGCAGCGGAGTGCCCAGTTCGTCGAAGGACCGTTGTTGGAGCGCTGCGGACGAGTTCATGGTCGATCATGCAAGACGAACATGTGTTCGTTGTCAAGACGTACGGTGATCGCTCAAACACACACAGTGTTGGCTCGTCACGAGTAGTCGCTGCGGGTCGAACGACCCAGCTGGAGGTGAGGCACTAGTTTCGACGGTGATGGGTGTCCATGATGCTGCGCTGACCAGACTTCGATGTACCGACTGTGGGAACCTGCGACAGTTCGAAATCCTCTCAATGGGTGGGAGTTTCGAGGTCCACTACGGCGTGGGCGGTAACGTTCGAGTGTCGCCACTCGATGGTGGAGACGGCGGTTCGACAACTCAGGGCGGCGAGAGCGATGCGCCAACGCGTCGCGCTGAAGAGACCAGTTCTCACGGCCTACGCCCTTCCGGAAAAGGTGACGGCGTGAAACGATCTTCCCAAGAAGCTGAAATTCTGATCTCAACGTCCGATCAGATTCTTTGTCGGTGGTGTGGACACGGTCAATCAGTGTCTCGCATGGACCTCAAGGAGTAGGCACGATGGAAGACGATGCGAAGACTGCAGCGTGTGAGCTGGCATTCACGGTTGCCCGGGAGGGTCTTGAAGCGACCCCTCCGATCGACCCACCAGCGGCAATGCGCAGCTTTCTCTACGTGGCACATTTGCCGAGGCGGGCGATCACAGTCGCTCAGCGCTCGATTGACGAGGACCCTGCTTTCCGGCAGCGCGTCGCCGCCAAGGCCACCGAAGAGAACGTCGGACACGACGGATTCCTCTGGCTCACCCGTCCTGCAGGCTGGGACGCCGAGCCCGGTGCAGCGACTGCTGCCGTGCCGCAGCCCAGTGCTCCAGTAGCACCAGCTGGTGCGGTGCCACCCGCTCCACGGCCGCCGATTCCGTCTTCGCCAGCATCCGGCGGAACCAACGCTGCTCCCGGCCGCGCCGAAATCGAAGACGAGCTGACCAATCTTCGGTCGCTCGTCGACAAGCTCGCCGACGAGCGCCAAGTGGTTTCCACCTCAGTCGACGATCTTGAGTCTGAAGTGGCCCAGCGTCGCGTTGAGTCATCGAATCTCACCGCCGAACTCGCCACACTTCGTAGCGATCTCGCATCTGCCACCGCAGAACGAGATCGATTGATCACCGAAGGTCAATCATCCTTTACCCGTATTGCCGAACTCGAGACGGATGTCGCTGAGCTGTCGGACAAGGTCTCGGTCGGAGAAACCGAACGGGCATCGGCCGTGAAGCGGGCCGGCGACGCAGAACGTCGCCTCGGTGAAGCTGAACACCGACTGTCGGTTGCCGAGGAAGCCCTGGCAGAGGCAACGATCAACCTTGAAGAAGTCAGCGCCGAGCTCGCGGCCACGGCCGCAGCCTTGGCTGAGCGCGACGGGGAGCTGGCCGAGGCCCGCTCAACGTCAAGTAATGTGACCGAGCTTTCTGCTCGGGCAGACGACGCCGAGGCGAGAGCAGGCGCATTGCAGCTTGAGCTCGCGACCGCGGGAACCGATCTCTCCGCAGTAACACAGGAGCTTGCGACGACGCGGGCAGATGTCGTGTCGATCAAGACCGACGCGCAGACAGTAAAGGATGAGCGCGACGCTGCTCTGTCAGATCGCGACACCGCGGTCGTAGATCGCGACAGCGCTCGTAGCGAGCGAGACACCGCGCTGTCCGAACGCGACAGCGCCCGTCGGGAGCGCGACGAACTCGTCGGTCGCCTCGATGTCGCCGAGCAAGCTCGAGTCGACCTCGAAGAACAGCTCGGTCAGCTCTCGTCACAATGGCAGGACTTGCAGGTGGAACTCACCGGTCTGTCCGAGCAGCGAACGGCGATCGAGAACGAACTCGAGGCTTTGGTCCGTGAGCGTCAGACGTCGCTCGCAGGTCGACAGGCGTTGTTCGACGATCTTGCGACCCAACTCGGCCGTATGGAGGCCGAACGCGATCTTCTCGGTACGCAGCTCGATCGGGTTCGGGCCAGCCTGCTCGGTACCCGCAACGCTGTGTCCGACGCGACCGCAACAATTGACTCCAACCTGAACGATGTGCAGACCGGCGTCGACGCCATGGGAACTACGTCGGTGTCCATTGGTGAGACGTCACGTTCCTTGGGCGAAGGGGTCGCCAACCTCAGAGCAGTGGGGGAATCAGACGACATGATCGCTGAATCCACCGAGACCGGATCTGTTGTACCTCCGATGCCCGATGTGGCGTGGACGCCGAACGAGGCCAGTGTTGATGTCGATCCTTCGTCATGGATGCCGGAGCAGCCTGATGCCGAGGAAGCCGTCGATGCGACGAACGACGGCAACGCTGCGGTCGATGATCTTCTCCAAGACGACGCACTTCACGCGCCAGAGACCCAGCTTGGTGATAGCGAGCTGACCGTTGACGAGTTCCTCGCTGATGTCGCTGATGAGTCAGATCTTCAGGAGCCGATTCTTGAAGAGCCAGCTATCGAGGAACCAGCCATCGAGGCGACCGTCGTTGACGAACCCGTCCTCGACGAGCTCATTCTTGACGAGCCGATGGTCGAGACGATCCCCGAGCCTCTGATCGAGCCACTCACGGTTGAGGAGCCCGTTGGCGACGCGGCCGACGATCTCGCGAGTGATTCTGATCCCAAGCTTGATGACATGCTTGCGTCGTATGGGCTGGGTGCCCAGGACTTGGCCGAGCCCGTTGGCGAAAAACCCGCTGAACCAGGCGTCGAGGATTTCGTTGGTGCCGCTGATGCGACAGACGAAGGCCTGATCGACGACATCACCCCGGCCCCGGTTGAGCCGCTTGCCTCGGTCGGCCGCCAGCCGATCTTGGTCCCACCTGAACTCTCATCGGACTCGATTGCTTCGGCCCGCCACATTGTGTCGGTCGAGGACGTCGTGTTGCTTGTCGACGGCGATGCTGTTGCGGGAATGGGTTGGCCGAGCCTCCCGACTGCCGAACGACGCGATGCTTTGGTGAGTTACCTCGGAGACCTCGCTGCCGATACCGGCGCAGCCCCCGACACCATCTTTGACGGTGCCATTGGAGATGACGAGTCGTTGCCTGTTTCTCGGGCAGTTCGCGTTCGATTGACTGCGAAGGGAATCGAACCAGCTTCGGCACTGTCTGAACTGGTTGATACCTATCCGCGGGAATGGCCGGTTGCCATGGTGACCGACAATCCCATTCTGGCCACTGACGCCAGAGGGC
Source organism: uncultured Acidimicrobiales bacterium (assembly GCA_937930695.1). Lineage (GTDB taxonomy): Bacteria > Actinomycetota > Acidimicrobiia > Acidimicrobiales > SZUA-35 > CALEWY01. Next base: position 8,782 of record CALHCB010000028.1, read on the forward strand.
GTGGAGCAGTCGTTCTCGACAATGCTCAACTCCTCGATCTGTTCATCGCTCCTTGAGGAGCCAACGTCCTTTGATCTGGGGCAGCAATGCACCGAGCTTGCGAGCTCGGGCGCTGCCGCGCCAGACACCCACGCTGTAACTCAGATCGTCAACAACGCCGAGCACGATCTGTTCAGAGACCGACGACGGTCTGTTCTCGTGGCGGGAACCCACCAGGCGCCGCAGAGTCCCGACTCCGGTCAAACGGAGCGCGGCTCGCGGCGCCCATGGTGTGAACAAGACCACAACAGGCCACCACGTGCGCATCACCGCAGCACCAACTGCGACGATGGTTTGTGCATGTCCTGTGGTGGAGATTCGATGGGCGTGCATTCGCCGGTGTTCGAGATCAGCTGGCAGTTGTCGAGCCAAGAGCTCGCCGGAAATGCACGCAGCAATGACAGCTGCTGCCGGGTGACCAGCAAAGGCAGCCACCGCGACAATCGCACCCCATGGTGAGGTGCGAAACGGCGTGAGATGTTCGCCGTGCCGAGCCGCAAGTGGGCCCGCTGCAGATCCATAGTTCATCCGCTGTCTGGCGAATTCTCGCAGCGATGGACGGGCGGGATGGACGGCAACAAGTGTGGGGATGTAGCGAATTGCTCCGTCTTCGTGGAGTCGCCAGATGAGGTCGACGTCCTCGCCGAACCTCAAGTCGGTGTCGAACAACGCTTGTGTGGCGCCGCGCCGATGAGCTTTGATGGAGTCCGAGAGAACGACAAGGCAAGCAGACGGCACGTACGCCAGCGGACGGCCTGGTGCGACATGACCGCCAGTCGGGCCCAGATCCAGAGGGGAGAACGTCTGCTCGTAGCGATCAAGAGCCGTTGGGCCAGCGCTGGATCGGACCCTGGGAGCGGCAGCGACTACCGGTCCCGCAACCGGAGCGAGCAGGTGGGCAACGAGTTCGTGGAGCGTCGTCGAGCTGACGCTCACTCCGGCATCGACGAACGCAATCGCTTCTGCAGCTTGCACCGAGGCGTGAGCGAGACCGCGGTTGCGGGCGTCTGCCGGGCCTGTAGGGGATTCGGTCCGGATCAGGGCAGCGCCGTCAGGAAGGTCTGCGGCATCGACCGGGCTGGGTGACCCGTTGTCCACGACGACGATCGCAACGGATCCAAGAGAGTTGATCGTGGTCCGCAAGCCGTCGGCATCGTCGTGCACCGGAATGATCACCACGAGGGCTCGGGATGGCTCCGCCTCGGAGGAATCGACGGCCGCCGTTGCCATCCCGGTGCGAACAAGACGTGCAGCGAGCTGGAGTTCGGTGGGCTGATCGGTGAGTGCCTCGCCTCTGAACCAGGCATCGACACGATTCCGCCCCGCAGCCGTGAGGTGCATGATGGTGCTCGGCGATCCGCCAATGACGTATCGACCATCGTTGGCCCGTTGCAGGTTGCGGTGTGGAATCAGCCTGGTGGCGCTGGCGGCGGTCACGTGAGTGCAGTCCGCAAGGCGTCGAGAACAGACATCGGGCCACCTACCTCGCCAAGTCGACCGCCAGCCGCTGCGATCAGGGACCGTGCGTGCTGGGGCTCGTCCTCAGGTGCAATCACGACGAGCTCATCGAGCGCCTTTGCCGGCTGAATCGGATCGCCTCCGGCCGTGACCTCGGCATCAGAGAGAAGGATTGTGATTCGCCGCCGTGCCGTCGTACCGGCCAACTGGCGTTTGGCAGCCCGAAGGGCGAGGGCTACATCGGTGGTCCCGTGTCCTCGGAGGGCGAGAATCTCGGCGACGACGGTTTCGGCGGGTTTGGTTCCGGTCAGCGGCTTGACCTCGATGACCCGATCGCTGAAGGCGAGGACCGCGAATTGAGATGGTGCGCGCCATGCACAAACTGCGGCGGCGAGTGCAGCGCTTGCCAAGCGTTCGCCGCTCATCGAACCGGATCGATCTACGAGAAGACACAGAGCGGTGTCCGGTCGTTGCCACCGCTGAACACGGAGATCCTCAATCGATGGCGGACGTCTCTGTGCTTTCGCCGTGATGAGCCCATCGAGGCTGGCATCGATGTCGATGTCGCCCGCTCGCTCATCTGCGGGTTCGGTGACAAGTCGACCGACGCCGCGATTCTGAGCTTGCCCGGCCCGCGAGAGCTCGAGAACCAGCCGTCCCGCAAGGCGCTTGGCCAGCGTCGCGAGGTCACGGTCCATCGCCTGGGTCATTTTCGCGAGGAGGTCGAGCGCACGGTCGGTGTCTTCGTCCAAGAGTTCGTCGAAGGCGTCGACATCGAGTTGGCCGAGTTCTGGGGAGATCTCAGAGAAGCGATCGTTCCGATCGAGATCTCGACGGCTGACCGACCTCCGTCGGTCTTCGACCAACGCCTCTTCTGCTTCCTCGCCGGTCAGGATCCGTTCGTCGTCGGATTCTCTGCCGGGCGGGTTCCCCCGTCTTTTCCCGGGTCGGCTCCGGAGTCCGGATCTTCGGCGACGGAATCCTCCTGTTCGACCATGATTTCGTCGAACAGTTCGGTGATGATCCGTTCAGCCGTTGAAGCGGAAGAGTCATGGAGCTGGATTCGGCCAGACAGTGCCGTGAGAGCGGCATCGAGCGCGACGGAGCGCTCGGTCGGAGCAAGCGTCCTCAAGGTGGCGAGGTCCCGGCACAGTGTGAGCATGTCGATCGCGCCACGTACCGAGGACCCGACACGAATCTCTGAATGGGATCGAGTCGCTCGAACAAGATCAACAACCCGACTGGCGAACTGTGGCGACGAATCGGAGATTTGACGTGTCGTGATCGCGACTTCATCTGCGGCGTCTTGGTAGTCCATGGAAATGCGACAGACCCGGTCGTAGATCGCACCCGAGATTCGGGCCGTGCCGACCGCGTCGAACGGGTTCATTGCCGCAACGAGACGAAAGCCCGGGTCAGCATCGACTCGTCCGAGACGGGGGATCGTAAGCTCGCCCTCGGACATCACCGTGACAAGGAGATTGAGTGTCTCCTCAGGAATCCGGTTGATTTCCTCCAGATAGAGGAGCCCACCGCCGCGGAGCGACCGCGTCAACGGCCCATCGACCCACACATCCTCTGAGTAGCCGCTCTCGAGAACTTGCGCAGGGTCGAAGTGGCCGACGAGGCGGCTCGGGGTGAGTTCGGCGTTTCCTTCAACGAAGTCGAACGGGTGCCCCGATGATTGGGCCACGGCTCGGAGCAGCGTCGATTTTCCGGTACCCGGGGGTCCTTCGAGAAGAAGGTGTCTGCGTCCCATCAGAGCGGCGACCACGAGCTCCAGTTCGCGATCTCGGCCCACGACACTGCGACGCAGCGCATCAAGGGTTGAGGGCCCGTAGGGGGTCGGCGTCGTCACGGGAGGCGAACCTAGCAGTCGACGTCTCCCGGGAGTGAGGCGACCGCCAGCTGACGAATCAGCTGCGCCCCCTCGGCCGCAGTTGCCCCTGTCGGATCGCCGAGTACGCCGTTTGGGGCAACAGCGATCACGCCACCGTCCTTCAACTGGTCGAGCAAGACGCCAAGTGGTTCGGTGTTCCCTACCTCGACAGCCTGGAGGCGGACTCGATCTGGGTCGAGGTGAAGCATGATCGACGTTTCACTTCGGCCAGCATGAGGGTCTCCGCCCGTGATGTAGGGGAGGAGCGCGACCGCGGACCGACCTTCGCGTTGTAGAAGGGCAACCGCACGCTGAAGAGGCTCTGCATTCCCCGCGTGCCCGGAGACGAAGACAATGTGATCCACGGTCCGCGTTGCTGAGCGGCCGAGTTCAACCAGCACCAGTTCCAGCGCTCGCTGTCCGATCGACAACGTCCCGGCGAATCCATCGTGCTCCCCGGATGATCCATAGGGGAGCGGGGGCGCAATCGTGATGGCAGAACGTCCATCGGCAAGCGCCTCACACCACGCGACAGCGATGTCGGTATCGGTTGACAACGGCAGGTGCGGACCGTGCTGTTCGGTTGATCCCAGTGGAACGAGGAGCGTGTGGGGAGCCTCACGCTCGATTTCGCGAAAGGTTCGGTCCCCGAGATGGAAAGACGAAATGCTCCCAGCAGTCATGTTCGGAAGGTACTACTGGTGACTGGGGAACGAGTCATGACGATCAGGCGTTGACGAGTTGATCCTCAGCCTCGTCTGGCTCCGCTTGCTCGACCAGCGGGATGAGCCGATCGGCTCGTTGCTCCACCAGATAGAGAACGCCGGCGGCGATGGTCGCTCCCGCGACGATCCAAAAGGCACGAGGGAGTTGCAGGGCGGGCTCGACGATGTCGTTGATCCCAAGCTCGATCTCGGCCAGCCGTTCGATCATCCATCCAATGGAAACGACAGCCATGACGATCGACGCACCGCGGAAGAACGGAAGGTAGTAGCGGGTGCGACGCAGGAAGAACAGTGCGGTGAAGCCACCGAGGATGACTGCCGCCTGCCCGATTTCGATACCGACGTTTCGCCCGAGCAACGAAACGAGCTGAGTGCTGCGACTTACGTCGAGACCTTCGACGAGTGATGCGAATCCCATGCCGTGGAAGAGACCGAAGGCGAATGCGAGCCATGACTCCTTGTTGGGAAACACGGGCTTGATGTTGTGAATCGCGGCGAGCGCGATTGAGACGGCGATGATGGCCTCAACGAGCTTGGACGGTGGGAGCGGCAGAATGCCGAGCCCGGCGAGCGTGAACGTGACCGAATGAGCAACGGTGAACATGGTTGCAATTTTCAACACTCGCCAAAGCGCAGTAGCGAACGACTCTTGGGGGCGCCATGAGCCGGAGAACATGAGCACGGAGGGCAAGAGAAGTACGAGAACGAACAAGACGTGGTCAGGGCCAGTCTTGATGTGGTCGACACCGAGGCCGACCGAAGCGGAGAAGTTGGCCCACGAGCTCGTGTCATCGAGGTCTATGGATCGAACTCGCTCTGCGGGATCGAACGTAACGAGGACCTCTTCGCCATTCCCGTACACACCGGCGCCGAGGTCGTTCTCGATGAGCAGCACGGCTGAGCGGTCTTCGAGATCATCGAAGAAGGCGTCGAAGGTGACGTCGAACGTCCGAGATCCCTCGTAGCCGATGACGTCGAAGCCCAACTGCACAAAGTTGATCTCTTGTTCATTGGACTTCTCGGACAGAAGGTCAAGGGTGTCGAATTCGAGTTCGAGTTCTGTGCCGTCGACCGAGATGCTGAGATGTTCTGATGCGTAGGCCTGGAGGGTTTCGAGCTCAGGCTCGAGCTCCCCGAGGAGCGCGTCGCCGCTGCCAGCCAGCTCCAATTCGAAGACTTCTCGCAGCGCGACAACGGGAAGCTCAACCCGTCCTGCCATTGCCCGATCAGTCACGTCCAGGTACAACACAGCCTGGTCAACAGAATGAGCAGAGGCTGGTTGCACCGAGGAAGCGAAAACGACGAACAACGCGACGATCGCCACAAGTAGTCGGCTGAAGACGCGTGGTCGCGGTCGGATGGTGGTTCGCATCATGTGGTGCCCCTGAGAGACGTTTGTTTTCATGTCAGTTCTTCATGCAGTTCGTTCGATTGGAATGATTTGGATTCACCAGCGGCTAGTCAATGGTGGTCAAGGACCTGGCCGGTGAGCAGCGTGGGATGCCCTGATGCATCAACGTCTGGGCCGGTCGACGCCGAGCAGCCCCGCAACCACGTTGCGTTGAATATCTGATGTGCCCGCGTAATTGAGACCAGCGATCGCATGCCGAAGCTCTGCTTCGAATCCAGCCTCTTGCGTGTAGCCCTCAGCGCCGAAGACTCGCATCACATCGAGCGCACTCGCCACCGCCGACTCAGAAGTTTGGAGTTTGGCCAACGCTGCGGCCATCGTGACCGGTCGCCCACGATCGGCCAACATTGCGGCCTTGTAGACGAGGAGGCGGCTGGCCTCCAACGCAAGTTTGAGATCAGCAAGTCGGTGACTGATTGCTTGGTAGCTGCCGATCGTCCTGTCGCCTGAGCGACGTGTCGCAGCTCGGGTGATGGCCTGGTCGAGGATGCGTTCGGTCGCACCCAACTGTGGACCATAAAGCAGGGCACGCTCTGCTTCGACTGCGGCGGAGAAGATACTCGCGCCAGCTCCCACAGGTCCGAGCAGATCCGCCGAAGTCGCTTCGACCGCGGTGAACGAGACGTCACCGAATGGAGCTCCCTGCAGCCCCATTCGATCGATTGCGGGCCCGCGCCCGACACCAGGCCGATCCGCCTCGACAAGAAATGCGCTGATTCCCCAACGTCCCTTGGTCGGATCGGTCGCGGCGAACACGATGTAAACGTCAGCGAGCGGCCCGAGCGTGACCCAACTCTTCACCCCATCGAGGAGATACCCGCCCTCCGTCGGTGTCGCCACCATGCGGATCGAGGCAATATCTGAGCCGGCGTCCGGCTCACTCATGGCGAACGAGCCGATGAGGTTCCCGGCCAGCAAGCCCGGAGTCCAGCGATTCAGTTGTTCATCCGAACCGTTGCTGAACAGCGCCCGTTGCATGGCAAAAGTTTGTGCTGCGAGTGCGTAGATCAGCCCGGAGTCGCTCGATCCTGCCCCAAGGCCTTCGAAGGTCAGCATCGCCTCGACGAGGGTGCGCCCAAGTCCGCCTCGGTCCACCGGAGCGACAAGGGCTTGGATCCCCGCCTGAGCCGCCAGACTCCACCGAGCGTGATCAAAGACATCGGGAGCCGATCCAAGGTGCTCGCGAGCCCATTGCTTCGCTGCAAGCTTGCGTGGGTGCTGATCGTTCAGGAGCGCGTCGAGCGGATCGATGGCGTCGCCCACAAAGGCAGCAACTGGCTGAACGCTCGGCTGTTGATCCACGGATCCCCGGTCTGAATTTGGATTGCCCATGATGGAGGACAGACCGAGCCGTGCCAAGGATGTTGATTCGTTCAGCCCACACCCAACGAGTCGTTCGTCCCCCTGAGGCGCGGCGATGTGCTCATATGCATCCAAGATGCTGTCGATGACGAATAGATGGTCGTGAACCCGTGTACTGGCCAATCGCCCTATAGAGACGCTTGGCCAGGCCGACTACGTTCAAGAATCGGGATGGAACCGGAGGTGTGGCGTGGCTGAGCTGAGTCGTGATGTGTGTGCGCTCATTCAGAATGAGATCGCGCTCGACCCGGATGTCGTTGTCGCCAACGACACCGAGTTGTTGTTGAGCGGGCTCGTCGACTCGCTTGGTGTCGTTCAGATCGTTGCGTGGCTCGAAGACCGGTTCGCCATGCAGATCGACCCGGCCGATGTCGTGTTCGAGAACTTCGAGACGCCGGGCCGAATCGTCGAGTTCGTGGCAGGTCTTCAGCCGACGAGCCTGTGAGCGCAATTCCGGTCTCGTTGACCACGTCGAACCGACGAAGCCGAATGCTGACCTCCGCCCAGCGCGGTCTGTGGGTTTCGCAACGTCGATACCCAGACGCTCCGTTGCAGAACATGGGCCAGCTCTGCCATATCGGTGTCGGCCCAAATGGCGAAGCCGTCGATCTCGATCGCCTGCAAGAAGCCTTCGCTCAGGTCGTGAACGCCCATTCGGCGCTGCGTTCCAGATTCGACGAGGCGGACGGACGCGTCGGGATGTTTCTCGACGACGGCGACACAACCACGGCGGTCATCGATCTCGATGTTGGCGAAGCTTTGGCATGGGCGGAGTCCAGGATCCGCCACCCATTCGATCTGTCTGCGCAGGTGTTCGACTCGGTCATTCTGCGCCACCCCGATGGCACGGCCTCCTGGTACTTGAATCTCCATCACCTCGTCACGGACGCGACAGCGACGGCGCTCGTTGTTGCCGAAACTGCCGCGATCTATGGCGGAGACCACGGGACGTCCACTGACTTCGTGAATCAGGCCCGGCCTGAAGAACCGACGGTTCGGCAAACGAAAGCTCGGGCTCATTGGGAGCGCCGGGTAGCACCGCCACTTCTGCCCGGCCTGTATCGCCCGGTCCGTCGCCAGAGCCCGAGCAGTGAGCGGCGCCCCGTTCCGCTTCCGCCGAGTCTGCGAAGTGAGATTTCCGATCGACTTGATGGCGACTACAAGATGTTGTCTGCCGATCTCGCTTGGACATCGCTCCTCATCACCGCGACAGCGCAGCTTGTTCATCGCTTGACCGGAGCCCCGGTCGTGTCCGTTGGCGTCCCTGTCCACAATCGCGATGTCGGGACTCGTGACCTGATCGGGCCGATCATGGAGGTGTATCCCGTTGACGTCGCCATCGAGTCAGGCGACACCCATCGACTCCTCCACAAGCGAGCCAGCAGGGCGTTGCTCGAGACGCTTCGATACGCCGCACCCGATGTCCAGCAGCCGAGCGATAGCCAAGCAATCGTCAACGTGATCCCTCGCGGCGCCCATGGGGACTTCGCTGGTCGAGCATTGACAACTCAGTGGGTGCATCCCGGAGCGTCTGATCCCCAGCACCTGCTGCGGGTGCAACTCACGACCTACGGCGATGGGGCACCGAACATCTCACTTGACCTCAACGAGGCTGCAGCCGACCAACAACATCGCGAGAACGCGCCACAGCACTTTTCATCGGTGCTGCAGGCCATGGTCGCTGATCCCGATGGTCGAATCGATGAGGAACCGCTCAGCACCGAGACCGAGGAGCAGGTCTTGGCGAACTGGGGGAGTGGGACCGCCACGCCGATGCCGACTCCAATTGTGCAGCGGCTCCAAGCAGCGCTGGAGACGACACACTCGGTCGTCCTCGAAGATCCGACACGAGTGGATCGCCAAGAGTGGACCGGGTCCGACTTGTGGAGCTGGACAACTTCCATCGTTCGGTGGCTGGAGAACCAGGGAGTCCGCCCAGGCGATCGAGTCGGAATCGCCATGGGAAGAAGCGCCGATGCGGTTGCCCTGATCGTCGCCTGTTTGCGACTCGGCGCAAGCTACGTGCCGATCGACCCCGAGCAGCCGGAGGAACGCACGACTCGATTGATCGAGCGGGCCGGTTGTCGAGTTACGTTGCACTCGATCCCGTCCAGCGTGAGTGACGCAACCCTCGGTTCGGAATCCAACACGCGGCACGCGATTCCGAGTTCAGAAGACGAGGCGTATCTGTTGTACACCTCAGGCTCGACCGGAGAACCCAAGGGCGTTCCGATCAGCCACGGTGGCCTTGCTCGGTACCTGGACTTCGCGGTTGAAAGCTACGTTCGGACAGGCGAGCCTCCAGTTGCTGGCTTGATGAGTCCGCTCACGTTCGACCTCACGGTGACGAGTCTCTTCGTTCCGCTTCTCACCGGCGGCAAGCTGGTGGTCATTCGCCCGTCGGGAGCGCCCGGTCTTTCGCTCGTCGCCGCCCGCACAGATCTGACGTGGCTGAAAGCGACACCTTCTCACCTCGAGATTCTCTCCCGGCTCGCTCCGGCCGATCACGGCCTTCGTCATCTGGTTGTCGGAGGAGAAGCCTTCACGATGCGGCTCGCCCGGCGGCTGGCCCGCAGCTTCCCCGGCGTTCGCATGTTCAACGAATACGGTCCGACAGAGGCCGTCGTCGGCTGCATGATCCATGAAGTTTCGAGCGCCGACCTGGAATCTGACGAGCCCGACGTACCAATCGGGCGACCCGCACCGAACGTCCAATTGCGCGTCATCGACGACCGGGGTCTGCGCGTCCCGGTGGGCGTGGCTGGCGAGCTCGCCATCTCGTCGCCCGGGCTGACCGTTGGCTACCTCGACGGCATGGCAGAGAGCCGAGATCCATTTGTCGAGATCGACGGTCAGCGGTTCTACCGATCTGGCGACTTGGTCCGGCTGCTCGATGAATCGACGGCTGTCTATCACGGTCGTCTCGACGAACAGATCAAGGTCGGCGGCATTCGGTTGGAACCGGCCGAGGTCGAAGAAGCTCTGGCTCGACATCCCGCGATTGATCGTGCCGCGGTGCGGTTGTGGACTCCATCGACCCTCGATGCCCTTGTCCACTGCATTCGTTGCGGGCTGCCGTCGAACGTGCCCGGTATCACCTTCGATTCCGACGACGTTTGTTCGTCGTGCCACGACTATGACGCGATCAAAGATCAGGCCGAGGCTTGGTTCAAGAACCTCGATGACCTTCGAGACGAGCTTGCTCTTGCACAATCGAATCGGCGGGGGAGACACGACGCGGTCGCGCTGTTGAGTGGCGGGAAAGACTCGACCTACATGGTGTCGAAGTTGGTCGAGCTCGGCTTCAACGTGTTTGCTCTGACACTCGACAATGGATTCATCTCAGAGGGAGCGAAGGACAATGTTCGTCGTTCCGTCGCTGAGCTTGGGATCGACCATGAGTTCATGACGTCAGACGACATGAACGAGATCTTCCGGGAGAGCCTGGATCGATTCTCGAACGTCTGTCACGGGTGTTACAAGGCGCTCTACACACTTGCGACCCACAAGGCCGATCAGCTGGGAGCTCCCCTCATCGTCACCGGTCTGAGCCGCGGTCAGCTCTTTGAGACGAGGTTGGTCCCCCAACAGTTCGAGTCCGGTCGGTTCGATCCTGATGCGATCGATCGAGCTGTCGTGGAGGCTCGCAAGGCCTACCACCGGTCAGACGATCCGTTCAATCGTCTGCTTGATACGGAGATCTTCGACCATGACGAGTTGTTCGAACGGATTCGCTACCTGGACTTCTATCGCTATCTGGATGTTGAACTGAGCGAAATGCTCCGCTTCCTTGAAGAGGACGCTCCCTGGATTCGGCCGGACGACACTGGTCGGTCGACCAACTGCTTGGTGAACGCAGCAGGCATTCACACACACCTGACCGAGCAGGGCTACCACAACTACGCGGAGCCGTATGCTTGGGATGTCCGGCTGGGGCACAAGAACCGGCAAGAGGCGATGGATGAGCTGGACGATCAGCTCGACCTCGACGATGTGAATTCGATGCTCGCTGAGATCGACTACCAGCCCCAACGGCGGTCGATTCTCACCGCATGGCTCGAACTGTCAGAGAACTGCGAGGCACCGAAGCCAGAAGAGATTCGTTCTTTCCTGGCCGAGTCGCTGGCGGCGCACCAGATCCCCGCAGCCTTCATGGCGGTCGAACAGATCCCGCATACGACAAACGGAAAACTGGATCTCGAATCGCTTCCAGCCCCGGACCGTGTGCATCGTTCCGGACCCTCGGTGCATGTATCTCCAACCACCGCGCTCGAGCTGGCAATTGTCCAAGTCTGGGAGCGAGTACTCGGCATCGAGCCCATCGGGATCGATGAGGATTTCTTCGATCTCGGCGGCGACTCACTGGCCGCTCTCGAGATGGTGATTGCCGTCAGCGAATCGATCGGGACAACCGTGCGAGAGGAGTTTGCGTTTTCGCACACCACGCCCCGCCTGTTGAGCGGTGCCATTGAACGAGCAGACGCGTCGGTCGACAACGTGGGAGCCCCGACGTCGACCGAGCCGGGGATGCCTCCTCCGTTGAGCGCATCAGAACAAGGATTGCTCTTCGAGCTGAGGAATCGGCCAGACCCGACCGCCTACAACGTTGGCCGCCAATACCTGATCGATGGGCCGATCGATGTCAAACGGCTCCGGTCAGCCGTCGAACACGTCATCCAGCGTCACGCATCACTCCACTGGACGTTCTCAGAACCGCGGGTCGATCTTGATGCTCGCCGCGCCCTCGACTTTGTTTTCACGGACGCCGAGCGCGCAATAGCGGCGATCGACGCTGACATCGCCAAGTTGCACAACACTCCGTTCGACGTCGATGCAGGACCGCTTTTGCGAGTTCGTGTCGATCGCGTCGACGACGCTCGGACTTCGGTCGCCGTGCTCGCGCATCACCTCAGTGCTGATGACCAATCGTTCTCGCTGATCTGGGCGGAGATCGATGCTGCCTATCAGGGCAACGAGCTTCCAACACCGTCGGTGGACCCAGGAGCACACGGGGCGTGGCAGGCCGAGCGTTCTCATGGGGACAGCCTGGCCTTCTGGGCCGACGTGTGGAACCAACCCGCTCAGACGGAGTTCGGCTTCTGGAGGGAAGAGAACGAACCGGGTGGCGGCTACGAATCGATTCGGTCGTCGCTCAGTGCCGCCGAGCTGATTGGTGGACCAGGCTCTACACCGATCGCCACCGCGTTGGGTGCACTTGGTGCTGTCATGGCCCGATACGCCGACGGCGGGATCGCGGATGCATCCGTCGAGCCTCGACGTGTCGGCATCGGAATCACTGCCTCGACTCGGGACCACGCTGCTGTCGAACGCTCCGTGGGCTACTTCATCAACACGATTCCTCTGGTCATCGAATGGGGCGAGAGTTCTTCCCTCGCTGAACTCGGTGTCCATGCTGGCAAGCAGCTGATCGCGGCGTTCCCTCACCGCAACATCCCATACACATCACTTCTGACGAGCGCTCGGGCCGAATCTCGGCCTGTGCCCGGTATCTCGGTGCTGCTGGCCTACGAAGACCTGACGGCGACTGCGTTCGATGGTGCGCCAGCGACCTATGAGATCCTCTCGAATGATGCCGCTGTCGTCGACGCAACTTTCTTCCTCCAGCGTCGAGGCGACCGGATTGATCTCGGGCTCGAGTATCGCTCGTCGGCCATTGGGCAGCGAGGCGAGCAGCTCCTGACTGACCTCGACGCCATGCTCGTGGCCATGGTCCGATCGGGGGACGAACTCGTGCGGGCCGTTGGGCTGCCAAGCGAGTCAGCCTCCGCCCTGAACGGGGTGGACTTGGCGCCGACGACTTCGGTTCTTCCGGCGATCTCCGGGAACGCGTCGCGTGGCGATCAGCCAGCGGTCCGTTGTGGACCAGAGTCCTTCACATGGGCCGAACTCGACAAGGCCGAGGCATCGGTCCGCGCGGGACTTCAGCAACTGGGTGTGCAGCGGGGGGAGCGTGTCGTGGTTGCCATGCCTCGTTCGACGTCTCTTGTCTCCTCGATGCTGGGCGTGTTGGGTTCAGGAGCGGTCTACGTGCCCATCGATCCGTCGTATCCAGATGAGCGGATTGCCCAGATCCTCGAAGTAGCCCAGGCTCGAGTCGTCCTCACCGATGATGTGGGACGTTGGGCTCTGCTCGGCATGACGGCTCTGGATCCTCGCGACCTGCGGGAAGCAGCGATCTCGCCTCCGGTAGCGGACCTGTCGGCCGATGATCCGGCTTACATGATCTTCACCTCTGGCTCGACGGGTGTGCCTCGTGGGGTCGAAGTGCTTCATGGCCAATTGGGATCGAGCACCGCCGCCAGATTTGTGCACTATGACCAGCACCCCGGCCGCTTTCTGATGGTGTCGAGCATTGGCTTCGACAGTTCAATTGCTGGGTTGTTCTGGACACTCGCTGCAGGGGGCGAGCTTGTCTTGCCAACCGACGCGCAGGTTCATGACCCGGACGCACTTCTTCGTCTGATCGACGACGGCGAAGTCACGCACACCTTGATGGTCCCCACGCTGTATCGGGCACTACTGGAACGAGGGTCTCCCCAATCCTCATGGCCGGACGTGGTGATTGTCGCCGGTGAGGCGTGTTCAGCAGAACTCGTCGGCCGTCACGTTTCCCTCCGCCCAGACTCCCGGTTGTTCAACGAGTACGGCCCGACTGAAGCGACGGTGTGGTCCACGGTGCACGAATGCGTGACACAAGATGCTGACCGGATCATCGTTCCCATTGGAGGACCGATTCCGGGCTCCCAGAACCTCGTGCTGAATGAATCGGACCAGCTCGTGCCGACGGGTGTGCCAGGGCAGTTGGCGATTGCCGGACCCGGTGTCACACGTGGCTACCTCAACGACGACAAGGCGACGGCGGAGAAGTTCGTTCACTCCTCGATGTCGCCGGTCTACCGGACGGGAGACATGGTCGTTGTCGATGACGACGGTTCGCTTCGGTTCTTGGGTCGGGCCGACGATCAGCTGAACATTGGCGGAGTCCGGGTCGAGCCTGCGGAGATCGAGCGAGTCATTTCCTCCCATCCTCGGATTCACAAGGCCATTGCGGTGGCAGTGGATGCCCGTTCGACGGATGAGCTGCTGGCCGAACTCGGAACGGAGAAGGCTCGAGCGCTGCTTGAGGACGCCGCGCAGGCCACAGACCCGGTTGCAGGACTTCGGCGAGCGTTGCAGCAGAACACGACCGGCCGTCGCCGACTCGTGGCGCACCTGGTTATCGACGGTGATCTTGACGACGGATTGATCAGCGAGTTGCGTTCATTGTGCGCCAGTGTTTTGCCAAAGACGAGTTGTCCGAGCCTGTATGCAGATCAAGATGAGCTCCCTGAAACGTCACACGGCAAGCTCGACCGAGCAGCAGCTCTTGGTCTTCCCATTGCACTTCCGAGCCGAGAGAGCGCAATCCATCCGACTGCGTTGGAGCTCGATCCTGTCCTCAGCGTCGTTCTCGAACTGTTCCAGCAGGAATTCGATGAACCAATCGGGCCCGATGACGGGTTCTTCGACGCTGGAGGCGACTCTCTCGCCGCATTGACGGTCGCCGCCGCGCTAGAAGACCAATTCGACTGTTCGTTCCCGGTCACCAAATTGATCGACGCCTCGAGCGCTCGCGCGGTCGCAAACGAACTTGGATCGGCGGCAGAGCCACCGCTCGAGTCATCATCGTCGAGACTGCCTTCTGGCGAACTCTTGTTGCCGGTGAGAGCTGGCACGCGTCATGACCGCCCAGCAGTGCTTCTCGTTGCTCCCGGAACCGGCCACCTGATGGGCTACCAGCCACTCGTCGAGTCGCTGGACCCGGAGATCGACGTCTTTGGACTTCCGCTCCCCGGTGGCGATGGTCGTGGCGAAATTCTGCGTTCCGTACCGCTGGTAGTGGCCAAGATGTTGGCCGATCTTCCGTTGCTGACCGACCGCAAGCTGCTCGTGATCGGTGGTTCGAGTGGTGG
>CALHCB010000029.1 GCA_937930695.1 uncultured Acidimicrobiales bacterium
AAGCACAAGCCAACGTTTGCCCCACACATGGATATGGGCGACCACGTCATCGTGATCAATGCCTCGAAGATCGTGCTCACCTCAGATAAGTCTGAGAAAAAGATGATTCACACTCACTCGGGATACCCGGGTGGTTTGACCAGCCGCACCTACGCGGAATCCATGGCTCGCAAGCCGGCAGATACCGTTCGCAAGAGCATCACGGGGATGCTCCCGAAGAACCGACTCGGTCGACAAATGGCAACGAAGCTGAAGGTCTACGCCGGGCCGACGCATCCGCACCAGGCCCAAGGGGCCATCCCAATGGAGATTCCCGGCGCCCGTCGTGAGGTAAAGGCATGAGCACCATTCAGACCACCGGTCGCCGCAAGCGGGCTGTTGCTCGCGTTCGGATGACACCAGGCGAGGGCAAGATCACCGCAAACGGCAGCGAGTTCGAGGTCTACTTCCCGAACGCCGTGCACCGTCAGGTCATCACCGAGCCACTTCGCGTGACTGACCTCGAAGGCGCCTACGACATCGACGTCACCCTTCACGGTGGCGGACTTTCCGGTCAGGCCGGCGCCTTCCGTCTCGGCATCACCCGGGCATTGGTCGAGATCGACGAGGATCATCGTCCGGCAGTGAAGGCCGAAGGCCTGCTCACCCGAGATGACCGCAAGAAAGAGTCCAAGAAGTACGGACTCAAGAAGGCCCGAAAGGCTCCTCAGTACTCGAAGCGTTGATCGCTCGGTTCTGACACTCGCATACTTATAGCGCGGCCGACGAAGCGGACGGAAGGACTCCTCAATGGCTGGAATCCCGTCCTTTGGCACCGACGGTCTTCGTGGGGTCGCCAACCGTGCGCTCACACCAGACGTTGCCGTCGCGCTCGGTCGCGCCGCGGCGGACGTTCTTGGCGGCTCGAGGGCCGTCATTGGACGTGATACCAGACGCTCTGGTGCCATGCTCGAAGCTGGCTTGATCGCGGGCTTTGCCTCCGCCGGCGTCGATGTGGAACTGCTCGGTGTGGTGCCGACGCCAACAGTTGCCTGGGCGGCCGGCGGTAGCGAGACCATTGGCGCAATGATCTCGGCATCGCACAACCCCTATGAGGACAATGGCATCAAACTGTTTGCGCCTGGTGGCTTGAAGCTCAGCGACGCGATCGAGTCTCAGATTCAGACTCGATTCGGCGCGCTGTTGGAGGGCCACGTCGAGCCCGGTCCGACAGGTCCCGACGTTGGACAACTCGTCGATGGTGCCGGCATCGAGGGTTGGATCGACTCCGTTGTGAACTCGGTGGGAACCGACGCGTTGCGCGGTCAGCACCTTGTGCTGGATTGCGCACACGGCTCAGCAAGCGATGTTGCACGTCCAATTTTTGAGCGCGCAGGCGCCACCGTGACCGTCATCGGCGCGGACCCGGACGGCGTGAACATCAACAACGGTGTCGGCTCAACCCACCCGGAACTGTTGTGTCGTACCGTCCAAGAAGTTGGAGCAGATGCCGGACTCGCGTTCGACGGCGATGCTGATCGATTGATCGCAGTCGACGGTTCGGGATCCATCGTTGATGGAGACCACGTGCTCGCGCTCTTGGCACTCGATTGGAAACAGTCGGGGCGTCTGGCCAACAACACCGTGGTTGTCACCGTGATGTCGAACCTCGGATTTCATCGAGCAATGGCGAAGGCCGACGTCGAAGTGGTCATCACGGGCGTTGGTGATCGCTATGTGCTCGAAGCGCTCAACGAAGGCCCCTTCTCCCTTGGTGGCGAACAGTCTGGCCACGTGATTTGCCGCGACATCGCCACGACGGGCGATGGCGTGCTTGCTGGTGTGCAGCTTATGGATGCTGTGGCCAGGTCGAACGCAACGTTGTCCGAGCTCGGAAGCGCAGCGATGACCACGATTCCTCAGGTATTGAAGAACGTCCGACTTCCAGCCCTTGATCCGGCGCTGGTGACTCGCCTGGGTCCAGACATCAGCGCCGCCGAGGAACGGATGGGCATCGATGGTCGCGTACTCGTTCGACCCTCCGGGACCGAACCGCTTTTGCGAATCATGGTGGAGCACATCGACGACACCGTTGCGAACCAAGTTTGTGATGAACTGGTTACCCGTACCCAAGCATTGATCGAGTCCTGATCGCCCCACGGCCCGAGTACTCGGTGCCCTACCTCGTGTTTCAAAGCGCGGCCTACTGACCGATGGGTTAGGTGAAGTTAGGCCAAAGGAGCTTCAACTATGTGCGGCATCATTGCCATCGCCCGGCGGCGAGCAACTCGGCAGCAGCCGACATCCGCCGAAATCATCGAGGGTCTCGATGCCGCTCTGGCCGGCCTTCCTGAACCAGGCGCCGATGACCTTGCCGAGGCGCTTGATGCTCGGGCGACGATGCTCACCGCGGTCGATATCTCACTTCGGGGCGAGCCGGGACTTCAGACATTGCTCTCTGACTCGGGTCTGCCCCGAGAGATCAATGCTCGACTCGAGCAAATCAATGCTCGGGTCAACGCGATCGAAGAGTGGCTGGCGGCCGAAGGCGATCGTGCGGCAAACATCGAAGCAGTCAACTCCGCGGTCATCCTCGCCAAAGATGCGACCTGGGCGATCCAGCGAGACCGGCTTCGTACCGCGACCGAGGTGGCAGCACTCGCCGGTCCGGATGCTGGCGATGCGGCGCTCGCTGCGTGCCTTTCGATTCAGCAAGCGTTGAGTGCTCTGGATCGACTCGAGGTTCGAGGTCGAGACTCTGCTGGCCTGCACATCCTGGTGCGGAACCACGGACTCGACTTCGATGGCCCCGCAGTTCGGTCGCTTCTCGATGAACGCGAAGCGGATTCGCTGTTTACCGATGGCGCGGTTCGCAGCCCAGACGGCCAGTTGAGCTTTGTCTACAAAGCAGCTGCGGAGATCGGCGAACTCGGGGACAACACGGCCGCCATGCGTGCCGGAATCGTGGCTGATGAGTTGCTCCGACTGGCGCTGGCGAATGAGGCGGCTGAAGCCACTGTGCTTGGCCACACCCGTTGGGCCTCTGTCGGAATCATCAGCGAGCCGAACGCCCACCCCGTCAACAGCGACGAGGTCGAGCGCTCTCTCGGGCTCCAAGGTCCCTATGTCACCGCAACGCTGAACGGCGATGTCGACAACTTCGCCGATCTGATCTCCGCAGAGAACCTGTCGATCGCCGGTGAGATCACGACCGACGCCAAAGTCATCCCAACCCTCGTCAGCCGTGGTCTGGCCGATGGCTTCGATCTCGATGAGGCCGTTCGTCGGTCCGTGGCTCAGTTCGAGGGGTCGGTTGCGATCGGGATCAGCACGGCAGTCGCAGCTGATGATCTGCATCTTGCCCTTCGGGGAAGCGGGCAGGGAGTTTTCGTGGGCTTGTGTGAGGACGCCTTCGTCGTGGCCTCCGAGCCGTATGGAGTGGTCGAAGACGCGACGAGCTATCTGCGGATGGATGGCGAGACGCCAGCTGACCCGGACAACCCCGTGGCGAGCCAGGGCCAGATCATTCGGATCTCCGGCGGACACGCTGGCGACACCGCAGGCATCACACGGTTTGCCTATGACGGAACACCGTTGCCTGTCGGCTCCGAGGAATGGCTTCCGCCTGCGGTGACCACCCGCGACATCGATCGTGGCGATGCTCCTCACTTCCTCCTCAAGGAGATCTCCGAGTCGCCGCTTTCGTTTGCCAAGACGTTGCGGGCTCGCCTGATCGAGAGCGACGGCCAACTCGAGGTTCGGCTTCCAGCCGAGACCATCACCCCGGAGGTCTATCAGGATCTCACTTCGGGCCGGATCCGTCGGGTCGAGGTGATCGGACAGGGCACCGCCGCGGTGGCAGGGCAGGCGGTAGCAGCTGCGTTCGAGTCCGCACTTGTCGGCTCAGAGGTAAATGTTCAGGCCATCACCGCAACAGAGCTCTCCGGATTCAAACTCCGAGATGACATGAGCGACACGTTGATCGTCGCCATCTCACAATCCGGAACCACGACTGACACGAACCGAACGGTCGACTTGATTCGCGGCCGAGGGGCAACGGTTGTGGCCATCGTCAATCGCCGAGGAAGTGACCTCGTCGACAAGGCTGACGGTGTGCTCTACACCTCAGATGGCCGGGATGTTGAGATGAGCGTTGCGTCAACAAAGGCGTTCTACGCTCAGATTGCAGCAGGCAACCTTCTCGCCGAGGGCGTGGCAAAGCTCATCCCTGGGACCGCAGCCGATGCCGGCGAACGACAAGCTCTGCTTCGTTCGTTGCGCGACCTCCCGGATGCGATGCGTGCGACGCTGTCCAAGCGAGAAGAGATTGCGGCCGCGGCCGAACGGCATGCGCCGAGTCGCCGCTACTGGGCCATGGTCGGGAACGGTCCCAACGTGGTCGCAGCCAGAGAGCTGCGAATCAAGCTGAGTGAGCTTTGCTACAAGTCGATCGCTTGTGACGTCACCGAAGACAAGAAGCACATCGATCTCTCGTCGGAGCCTCTGATCGTGGTGTGTGCCGCCGGCCTCGTCGGCTCCAACGCTGATGACGTGGCGAAGGAAGTCGCGATCTTCCGGGCCCACAAAGCGGCACCAATTGTGATCGCCACCGAGGGCGAGAATCGCTTCAACGCGGCCCTCGAAGTCATTGCCGTACCGGATGTTCACCCTGAACTCGCCTTCGTGCTCTCCACCGTCGTCGGACACCTCTTCGGCTACGAAGCAGCGCTATCCATTGATGCCTCGGCTCGCCCCCTACGCGAGATCCGAGCAGTCATCGAGCGACATGTCGGGGCTACCGAGCACAACTGGTTCGTTGGGTTCGGTCGTGAAATCGAGGCGTTGGCGGCTCGCTTCTTCGATGCCCTTCGTGCAGGGAACTACAACGGTCATCTGGAAGCCTCGACTGCGACGCGGGTCTCGTCGTTGCTGCGTTTCGCAACCGGTTCGACCCGCTTTGAGTCCTACCAAGTCGAGTTCGGAAAGGTGGGGACGCCGGGCGTGATCGTGGAGGATCTGGCCGCCGCCCTCACCACCGCGATCGAGGAACTGACTCGTCCTGTCGATGCCATCAAGCATCAAGCCAAGACGGTCACGGTGGGCATTTCCCGGGCGGATGAGAGCCTGCTCCAGTCCGAACTCATTCAGGGTGTTCTCGAAGTCGGCTGTCCTCGCGATCGCATGTCGTACCGCACATTGCGGACTCTGGCCGCCATCAGCCCGGCCGTCGGAGGCATCAACGGTTTCACCCGCTATCGGGTCGAGGGTGACGTCAACGAAGACAGCCAGATCTACGTCACGGACAAGGGTGGGATTGCTGCCAACCTTCAGTCACGGACAGACAAAGATCCAACGCTGCGAGGTAACAAGCACCGCGTTGCCGTCGAGCGAATGCCCATCGTGACGGTCGGATCCGATGGACGGACGGTGCTCATCATTCCCGAGGTGAAGGACGGAACGACGACTGGTCTCACGTTGTGTCACGTTGGTCTTGTCTCTGATCTTGGCGCCGCGACTGCCCGGTCGGTGTTGCAGGGATATCGGAACCGGTATCGCCAGCTCGTTGATGTGGTCACCGAAGGCCAGCCAACGTTCCGAGAGGATCTACTTGCCGAGATCTCGACGGTTGATTTGCTGACGGCCCCGATTTCAGATGTGGCCAGTCGGTGGACGCAGAGCTGAGCAACCTCGCCGCCGCGGCGGCGGGAGCACCCGTCATCTCGGTTGGCGCGGACATTGTTGATATCGCCCGGATCCGCCGGATCGTTGTTGACCGGCCGGCGTTCGTGGCACGAGTCTTTACCGAACGGGAGCGCCGCTATTGTGAGTCGGCGATTGATTCAGCCGAACGGTTCGCCGCTCGATTCGCGGCGAAGGAGGCCGGGCTGAAGGCTCTTGGCGTCGGACTGGGCGGGGCGGACTTTCATGACTTTGAAGTCATCAAGTTGGAGACCGGCGAACCCCAGCTCGTTGTTGGTGGACGGGCGAAAGCTCGTGCCAGTGAGTTGGGCATCGGCCACTGGTTGATCACGTTGTCGCACAGTGATCTCTCGGCGTTTGCCGTGGTGCTGACAACCCGCTGAGGGTTCGCTTTGCCCGGCGCACAGATCGGGTCTAGCGCTCCGCCGTCGCCTTGATGCCCGCGAGCGTCGCACGCAGCATGGATTCGGTCTTCGTGACGCGTCCCATGATCTGTTCGTCGGTGAACTCGGCGAGGGCGGGTGACTTGTTGACGATCCACCAACGTTCAGTGAGCATCGTTTCAGATCCTTCAGACGTCATCTCGAAGCTCCACCACGTGTAGTTGTTCTCGATCCCACCGACCACGAAGGTGAAGTCGGCGCCTGGCTCGGCAACTGCGACTTCACACATCCGACTCCAGGCTTGGTCTCCCGACTGATTGGTCCCCTCGAACCAGTCGCCGACGGCACCGGCCCCATCATCGACCCAGGCGCCACCGGTGGCTTCGGGACTCCACTCGCCCATCCGAGTGATGTCGGAGACGAGGCCGTACACCTCGTCTGGGTCTGCATCGATCGTGATCGACGCGGACCGTTCAAAGATGGCATTTGATGGAGCTTGCATGAGCAGACAGTAGTAAGTGCGTCTTGGAGTTAGGGAGTTTGTGTCTGCACCAGTTCCAGGATCGTGCCATCGGGGTCCTTGAAACAGACAAAGCGCGTGGTGGGTTGACCGGCGAGCGTGACAGATGCTGGCTCGGACAAGAACTCGACGCCTTCGTCCCGCAGGCGTTTCATGTCGCCGTCGAGATCATCACTCGACAGTGCAATCCGAGCGATGCCAAGGTGATAGAGGTGTGCATAAGGTGGCGCCGAGTCATGGGGTTCTTGCCATTCCAACAGATCGAGCATGAACGGCCCGGATGGTGTCGGAAGAACGAACAGCGCCCCCTTGACTCGGTAAGGAGGCATCCCGACGGCCTTCGCTACTTCTGGAGTGTTCGTTGCCGGAACATCGATGGCGTGTCGAAACCCGAGCCGTTCGTAGAAGGCTCGCGAGCGTTCGAAGTCGCTGCAGTTGACGTTGACATGTACGAGTCCAGTGATGGTCATCGCTTCACCTGATCGACCGTGTCTCCATTGTCGATGACGAGTTCGGCGCCGTTGACATGTTTCGATTCCGCCGAACTGAGGAACAGCACCATGTTCGCAACATCGAGGGGCTCGCCGATACCAAGAGCGATTCGACTTGCTTCCGGATCTGGTTGGTCCATCATGTCGAAGCCGCCCAGTGTCTTGAGTGCGTTGTGGACCATCGGGGTGGAGATACTGCCCGGGTGGACGGAGTTGCATCGCACCCCGTTCTTCTCGGCCCGGCAATGAGCCGCGATGGACTTGGTCATCGCTCGAATCGCCCCCTTGGCCGCGGAATAGGCGAAGTACGGACTGATGCCGACCAGTCCGGCGACCGAGGACATGTTGATGATCGAACCGCCGCCTCCACGTGTCATTGCGGGGAGAGCAGCCCGGCACCCGAAGAAGGTGCTGTCGACGTGCACCCTCATGACGTCGCGCCAGACATCTGTGGTCGTCGCTTCGATGTTCGCGATCGGGGCGATTCCAGCGTTGTTCACCAGAATGTCGAGCCGTCCGTGGCTGGCCATCGTCGAATCGATCAACTGGGTCCACGAGGCTTCATCACCGACATCCTGGGCAACGAACTCGCCGCCGCATGCCTTGGCGACCTCGGCGCCTGCGTCACTATCTATGTCGGTGAGGATGAGCCGTGCCCCTTCCTCACCGAGACGCAATGCATCGGCTCGGCCGAGACCGGATGCGGCGCCCGTGATGATCGCCACCTTGTCTTCGACGCGCCCCTTTCGACTGGTGCGGAGTTGGTCTGACGTTGTCATGGAGCAGTGTCCTTTGCAGCAGCGATCCCTGGAGTCTTCACGGTGTTCGATGGTCACACCAGTCTCCATTGCTCCGCCACGTGCGAGACTCGTGTCGTGGTCAGTCCCCTGCAAGCTGCAATAGAGGTCGCCTGGGAGTCTCTGGGCGATCGTGAATCCCTGATGCCAGATCTGGCAGCTGATGCGGTGTTGGTTCGTGCGAACGATGGTGAGCTGCTCCCAGCAGTACCACGGATCCTGGAACTGGCAGTGACAGCAGAGTATGGATCGGTTCCCGCCCATGAGCTGATTGCTCGCCTTGCCCCCGTCGTTGACGAGAGCGGGCCGAGCCGCACGGTTGTTCTTGATGTTCTCGACGCATGGTGGAACACAACGCTTGCTCTCGACGTATCAGAAGAGGGCGGGCGTTCGGCAGGCGAGGTTCTCGGCGCTCTTGCCCACCTGAACGAACCGTTGGTTCGCTGGCTGGGACCGTGGCTGGTTGATCTCGACGGACCAGCGGCGCGACACCTCGCGGCGTTCATTCTCAGTGAAGGGGCGGGCGAAGCTTGGGACGATGTCCCAGACAAGCGATCCCAGGTGCTGGGTTGGGCGGCGACTGAGCCCGTGGTTTTCGGACTGACGTTGGTCGGTGGTGTTCATCTTGACGAGGGTGACCTGAGCGACGTTCTCGATCGACTCCTCTAGGGGGTTGGGCAATGGGTTTGGTTGTGGCAACGGACAATCGTGCTCGTCGAGGTGAGCTGAGTCGATGGTGAAGATCGGGACGCTCGTCGCCGGGATCGCGCTCGGGTATGGAGTGGAGCGGTTGACGCTTCGCAAGATCCGCGGATCGAGCGCGGAGGCGGACGAGGTCGATGAGGTTGGCCCACTCGTTGACCACGTCACCCATGACGTCCCGAGTCACGATGGCGGCATGATCAGGCTGATCGAGGCGGGATCCGGCCCAGCAGTCATCTTGCTCCACGGGGTCACGCTGCGAGCAGAGATTTGGCACCACCAGTTCGCATTGGCGGAGCACTTTCGGGTCTTCGCCATCGACCTTCGGGCGCACGGTGGGTCACAAGCGGGGAGCGACGGTCTCTCCATCCAGGCCAATGCGCAGGATCTCGTCACCTTGCTCGAATACTTCGACCTCAATCAAGCGACGATCGTCGGCCACTCGATGGGCGGGATGGTCCTTGGCCGGTTCCTGGTCGACTATCCCGATGTTGTTTCCGCCCGTGTTGGTGCGGTTGGATTTGTCTCCAGCGCTGGCCGGAATCCTGCTCGGGTGCCGATTGGCGTTCTGGCACCGTTGTCCAAGCGGCTCGGTGCCGTGGCCAGAGCTCGTCCCCGTTTGGCACGACGAATCGCGCAGGTCCCGCCATCTGATCTCGGTGAGATCGCGGTTCGCTCGACGTTTGGCGTCGCCGCGCATCCAGACGATGTTCGGGCGGCCGCACTGGCATTCGAAGCGCTCGCTCCGGAAGATCTTCTCGATATCGCTCCATCGATCTTTCAACACGACGTCTTGGGAGAGCTCGGATCAGTCGCGATTCCTGCAGGCGTCATCGTCGGTTCGAGAGATCCGATGACCGAACCCCGAGAATCTGAGCTCTTGGCCGAGGCAATCCCCGGTGCGACGCTCGAGGTTCTGGCCGATGCTGGTCACCAACTGATGCTCGAACGTGCTGAAGAGGTCAATGACTTCATCATCGGCCTGGTCGCGCGCGGTCAGGCAACGGATCGTCCATGAGCAGCGTGTTGCTCGTTGAGCCGTGGTTTGCCGGCTCTCATCAGCGATGGGCTGAAGGCTACCGACGGGTGAGCGCCCACGATGTGTCGATCGTTTCATTGTCAGAAGGTCCATGGCGATGGCGTTTGCGTGCGGGCGCGGTGCCGTTGGCCGCGGACATCGGTCGCTTTGTCTCGGAGAACGGGTCGCCGGATGTTTTGCTGGTCAGTGGGCTCGTTGACGTTGCGCAGTTGTTGGGCCTGGCCCGCAACCATCTTGACCACTCGACCCCGGTGGTGGTGTTCCAACACGAGAGCCAGATCGTGTACCCCACCCAGCACGGCTCGGTCGACCAGGAGGCGGTGTTGCGAAATTGGATGTCGTGGTGCGCCGCCGATGTCGTGCTCTTCAACTCGGCGTTTCATCGCCAGGCGGTGATCGATGCGCTGCCGGTGTTCTTGTATCAACTCCCCGAAGCTGATCAGCTCTTCGAACTCGATGCGGTGCTCAATCGATTCGAAGTCATGCCGGTCGGTGTCGACGTGCCAGCCCTGGCAGCGCGCTCTCTTGGGAAGCCACCCGTTGTGGTGTGGCCCCATCGTTGGGAAAACGACAAAGACCCGGCTGCCTTTCTGTCTGCCCTTCGTCGACTGCGCAGGAACGGCGGCGAAGTGCGACTTGTTTTGGCCGGTGTCGAACCTGTCGTTGTGTCGTCTGTTCGTCAATCGATCATCGACGAGTTCGGCGATTGGTTGTTGGCGGTCGGCCCGTTCTCTCGTCAGCGATACCTCGAGCTCCTTGGCCGGAGCGATCTCGTGATCAGCTGTGCAAACCATGAGTTCTTCGGCATCGCCGTTGTCGAAGCGATTGGCGCGGGTTGCGTGCCCGTGTTGCCGAAGGGTTTGGCCTATCCCGAAATCGTGCCCGAACCTTGGCATGACGATGTGTTGTACGAGCGGGGGTCGTTCGGATCGGCGTTTCAGTCTGCGGTTGAGAACATCGACGCGCTCACAGCTCGGACCGATGGTCTAGCCGAGACGATGTCACGCTTCTCTTGGGCTGCGGTGGCGCCGCGTCTTGATGAGCGACTCGCGGGTCTGATCGCGGAACCTCGTTAGTTGCTGGTCGTTTCTGTCTGCTCGTTTAGGGTCAGAGTGTGATCACCGATGTTCCCGGCGTTCTTGTCGGTCAATGGACGAACCTAGAAGCCCGCACGGGGTGCACCGTCGTCGTCGCCCCGCCCGGGACGATTGGCTCGGGCGAGGTTCGGGGCGGTGCTCCAGCCACGAGAGAATTCGCCCTCCTCGATCCTCGCCGCACGGTCGGCGCGGTCGATGCCGTGGTCCTCTCGGGTGGGTCAGCCTTCGGGCTTGCGAGTGCTGATGGGGTCATGTCGGTGCTCGAGCAACAGGGGCGAGGGTTCAAGACCTCGGCCGGTTCGGTGCCGATCGTGATCGGTATGTGTCTCTACGATCTGGCCGTAGGAGATGGAACGGTTCGACCGGGCCCGAGCGAGGGAGCGAGCGCCGCCACCAATGCAACGAGCGGCCCCGTGGCACTTGGCCGAGTGGGGGCCGGAACCGGAGCGACGGTCGGTAAATGGCATGGATCCGAACAGTCGACAGATGGCGGTCTTGGCTCGGCGACGATGCGATCTGGTGAGCTCATCGTCAGCGCCCTGGTAGCAGTGAACGCGGTGGGGCAGATCAGTGACGGATCCGAGGTCGAAGATCTCGGACCGCCGGCTCGTGCCAGTGAAGACGAGGCGGAGGATCGATCGAACACGACGATCGGGGTCATCGCAACCAATGCGTCGATCGACAAGCTCGGCTGTCACTTGATGGCCCAGAGTGGTCACGATGGAATGGCGCGAGCGCTGGTGCCTGCCCACACTGCAGCAGATGGGGATGCCTTGGTTGTACTGGCCACCCAAGAAGCAGAAGCCGACCTCACTCATTTACGGCTCATGGCCCAACATGCCGTGACACTCGCGATCAGATCGGTCGGATAACCCGGACTCGGCAGGAGCCCAGTGGGAGACTGCCGTCATGACTGAGGGATTCGCGGGAGACAAGAAGAAGGGACAGTCGCTGCTTGGCCCATTGGAGCGGCGCTTCATCGACTGGGGTATCCCAAAGGTTCCCAAGCCAATCCTGAGCCATCACCTGACGTCGATGACACTTCTGTGGTCGATCGGGACCGTTCTGTTCGGCTGGCTCGCGGTCGAGAATCGAGTTTGGCTGCATGCGATGTCCGTCATGGTGTTTGCTCAATGGCTCACCGATTCCTTTGATGGCTCGCTCGGCAAGTATCGAAAGCAGGGCCTTGTGAAGTGGGGATTCTTCATGGACCACCTGCTTGATTTCCTCTTCGCCGGGTCCATCGTGATCGCCTACTCCTTCCTCGTCAGTGCCAAATGGTTGGAGTTCCTGTTCTTGATCCTGCTCTTGGTGACATGCGCGACGATGGCCGTCTCGTTCCTCTCGTTCGCCGCCACCAATCAGTTCCAGATCGCTTACTACGGCATCGGACCAACCGAGATCCGGATTGGCTATATCGCGCTCAATACATTCGTGTACTTCGTTGGCACAGAGATCTTCAGCTGGGGTGTGCCCGTGATCGTCGGGTTAAACCTCGTGGCGTTCGTTGTGATGGCGGCACAGACGAGTCAGAACCTGTGGCGGATTGACTACGAAGCGAACGTCGACGGCGCACCGCGAGACTAACCGGCAGGAAGTTGCCATAGCCTTCTAACGCTGTGTCCACTTCCTCCAACGACGCCGAATCGGCGGATTCATTCCAGCGGGTCCACACGGCTGGACCCGACGAAACTCGCGCCTTTGCCCGAGACCTCGCAGCGCTGTGTGCTGACGGAGATCTTCTTGTGCTGGCCGGGGATCTCGGAGCGGGAAAGACCTGCTTCACTCAGGGTTTCGGCGTTGGTCTCGGGATCGATGAGCGGATCACGAGCCCGACATTCACGATCCACAGTCGCTACGAGGGCCGGCTCGTCTTGAATCATCTCGACGTCTATCGGATCGAACAACTCGAGGACACCCTTGACCTGGATCTTCCGGAGCTGCTCGAGTCTGGTGTCACCGTGATCGAGTGGGGAGAGCAGCTCGATCCGATTCTGCCGTCGGATCATCTCGTTGTACGGATTCGTTTCGGTGCGGGCGACGACGATCGCGTCCTCGCCCTCGAAACGGCCGGACCAATCTGGACGAAACGCCTGCAAGAAGCACCGACACTCTCTGCCTGGTGGTCGCCATGCTGACGCTTGCCGTCACCTCGTCGACCTCAATGGTGGGAGCGGCCCTCGTCGAGCGAATCAACGGTTCAGAGTTTTCGATTCTGGCCAGCGAACAGTCATCGACTGACCGACGTCACGCCGAGGAGCTGACCCCGATGATCGCTTCGGTGCTCAGCCAGGCGGGACGGACAGTCCGCGAGGTCGAACGGTTCGCAGTTGACATTGGACCGGGGCGCTTCACGGGTCTGCGCGTCGGACTGACGACGGTGCGAACACTTGCGCTTGCTGTCGATCGGCCAGTCGTTGGGATCACGAGTCTCGAGACGTTGGCCGCTGCCCACCCTGGACGCACGGTCGCCAGCATTATTGATGCCCGTCGGGCCGAGGTGTTCCAACAGCGTTTTGGTGCGTCGGGTCCACTCGACGCGCCCGGGTTTGGCCAACCAGAAGCGATGGCAGCTCGCCTGCAGCCCGGGGATCTGCTCGTTGGTGATGGTGCGGATCGGTATGCCGAGGTGTTCGCGGCGCTCGATGTCGAGCACCTCCTGGGCCAAGAGCCGTCGGCGGAACTTGTCGGACGGCTCAGCCTCGATCGACCGGGTGCGCCAGGTCCGTCTGTCGTCCCCCTCTATCTGCGCGATCCGGACGTTCAGATCAACATCAAGACGCGACACAACACATGAGTGCGCCGCAGCAACACGACGCCATCCGCGAGATGGAACCCGAAGATGTGCAGGCCATGGCTGATCTCGAGGCAAGGGTCAGCCAGAGTCCCTGGTCGGCTGAGCTCTTCGCTGGTGAGCTGCGTGTTGCCGCAGCCGAGCGCCACTGGGTGGTGGCGCATCAGCGGGAATCAGCGACGCTTCTCGGTTTCGGCGGGATCATGTTCGTGCCACTGGATGACCGCGCGTTTGAGGGACACATCATGAACATGGCTGTCGATCCGGATCATCAAGGGAATCGGCTGGGCACTCGGATCTTGCATCGGTTGGTCGGAGTCGCCAGGGACCGTGGCGTCGAATCGCTGACCCTCGAGGTCAGGGTAGGAAACGAGCCTGCGCTGGCCCTCTACCGACGCTTTGGGTTCGGGCCCGTCGGCGTCCGTCCCCGCTACTACGGCGATGGGAGCGACGCGCTGGTTATGTGGGTTCACGATCTCCAGAGTGAGGCCTTTTCTGAACGTTTGAACACGCTGGTGGTGGCCGAATGACCTTGCGGAGTCCGACCACGGTGCTAGCGATCGAGACAAGCTGCGATGAGACCTCCGTGGCCATCGTGCGAAGGCACATGGAGCCTCAAGGCGAGCGACTCGAAGTCCTGTCGAATGTCGTGTCGAGCCAGATCGATCAACATGCAGTCTTCGGCGGCGTGGTGCCCGAAGTGGCGAGCCGCGCACATCTCGACATGCTCGAGCCCGTATTGCTCCAGGCTCTGTCCGAGGCCCAGATGTCCGGGTCAGAACTCGACGCCGTTGCCGCGACTCACGGACCTGGCCTCATTGGAGCGCTGCTGATCGGGGTGAGCGAGGCAAAGGCCTTGGCGCTTGCCTGGGATGTGCCATACGTCGGGGTCAACCACATGGAGGGTCATCTTTTTGCGACCTTCTTGGAACGGCCCGATCTCGAACCGCCACTCGTTGTGCTTTTGGTCTCTGGCGGGCACACCCTCATCGTTCATCTGGAAGCCTTGGGGCAGTACCGAATTCTTGGTTCCACGATTGATGACGCAGCTGGTGAGGCGTTTGACAAGGTCGCCCGCTATCTCGGTCTTGGCTATCCCGGCGGCCCGATCATCGATCGACTCGCTCTGGAGGGCGATCCAACCGCCATCAAGTTTCCTCGGGGGATGATGAACGATGCGTTCGATTTCTCATTCAGCGGGATGAAGACCGCCGTGATCAACTACGTCCGATCTCATCCTGATGCGTCGGACGCGGACCTGGCCGCGAGCTTTCAGGAAGCTGTCGTCGATGTCTTGGTCACCAAGACGATGCGAGCAGCAGATCATGTTGGAGCTCGTGGTGTTTGCCTCGGCGGCGGAGTCGCCGCGAACTCTCGTCTGCGGGAGCGATTCGGGCAGGAGGCAGCGCGTCGCAATCTCGACGCGTTGATTCCCGATCGAGCCTTCTGTACCGACAATGCAGCGATGATCGGGGCGGCCGCCCTTTGGCGGCTGGAAACCGATGGTCCGAGCGGTTTGGACGGTGGAGCGACGCCGAACCTCAAGATTCCGGTGATCGACACTCCCTGATGCCGCTTGTGCGTATGCCTAGCGGGCGGATGGTCAGATTCACCCAGTGAAAACCACTCTTCGCGCTGGAATCCTCACCCGATGCGAACTTTGCGGAGCGTTCGTGGCGCGTTCGTCGCGCTGGTTGTGGCCTCGGCCACGTTCGGCGCATCTGGTGTGATCGGCGGGCCCGCCAGCGCTGACGCCGTCATTGGCTCGGCGCAGGTCTCCCAACTCCAGTCCGAGGTCGACGACTGTCCGGAACTGACCGACACGATCGTGCGGCTCTATTCTGCGACGTTCCTGCGGACACCAGATGATGCGGGCCTTGGCTATTGGGCCGACGAGTGGCGATCCGGCGACATCGAACTGCCGGAGATTTCGGAGTTCTTCACTCAGTCACCAGAGTTTCAATCGCTGTATGGCGATGTGGAATCACGCGAGTTTGTCGAACTGCTCTATGAGAACGTACTTGGTCGACCAGGCGAGCGTGAAGGCGTTGACTATTGGACCGATCGGTTGGCCACCGACTCCCGGGGCACGATCACACTGTTGTTCTCTGAGTCGCCGGAGTATGTGGAGCGCACGGGGACCGCGCTGCCTCTCACAGGCTTCTTCAGTTGGCCCGATCCTGCTTTTGACTTCGGCTGCCGGCGCCCGCTCACTCCGGAACTTCTCATCTTGAGTGATTCGGTGATCGGGGCGATGAGCGAGTCGACCTCAGGCGCCATCAATACGGTCGGGCCACGCCTCGTTGGTGAATGGGACATCGTGTACGACGGCCAGGACGGAACGTGGCAAACCAACGGTGGCGCAAGGAATCGTCCGACAGTCGCGGGGCCTAATCTCCTTCGTCGCTATTCGGAGAAGCTCGACGGAGTTGTTGTGCTCGGGCTCGGTTACAACGACGCGGCAACTCCGGGGTTCGAGCCAGCGATGGACGAAATGCTCAACCAGACAGCCGACTCCGACCTCGTGGTCTTGGTGACGTTGCGAGAGTCCGGCCGATACGGCGAGTACTACGGCGCAGCGAACGATTACATGTTCCGTCAGGCCGCGGTGCGATCCAACGTTGTGGTGGCCGACTGGGCGGCCGTTTCGATGGCGCACCCTGAATCCGTGAAACGAGATGGCATCCATCTCACCACGACCGGCGCCTTTCTCATGGCTGATCTTCTTGTCGAAACGATCTTGGACGCTGAATAACCCGAACGCCACGAGGGTCGACCGCAGGGTGTTTTGTTGGGGGTTGTGGCAGGCTCGTCCGGTGCGGATATTTCTTGCTCTTGTGGGCGCAGTGATGGTGATGGCCGGGCTGACCGCTTCACCAGCGCCGGCAGACGCGATCGTTGATCCGTACGCATGCCCGGAGGTCACCGACTCGGTCGATCGGCTGTACTCGGCCTACTTCTTGCGTGGCCCCGACGATTCGGGCTTCCGCTTCTGGGCTGAACAGTGGGGGAGTGGCGCCCGCGATCTCCCGGCAATCTCCACCTTCTTCGCTGATTCTGACGAGTTCGATGCGTTGTACGGCCAACTAACCGACCGGGAGTTCGTCGAACTGATCTACGAGAATGTGTTGGGCCGCCCAGGTGAAAGGGAAGGCGTGGAGTTCTGGACGGATCGTCTCGCAACGGACTCTCGCGGTGCGGTGATGCTGAACTTCGCTGAGTCTCCTGAATATGTCGCGGTCACCCAAACGGAGCCGCCGCTCGCCGGGTTCTTCAGTTGGCCAGGACCTGAGTTCCGTTTCAACTGCGGCGAGTCGCCGACCAACGATTTGCTGATCATCACGGACTCGGTGCTCTCCGGATTGGTCTATGGGGGAGCCGTCGACACGATCGGTGGGCGTATCGAGGGCGATTGGCGACTCACCTTCGATGGTCGTCCCGGCATCTATGCAGAGGTCGGTGGGTCGATTGGTCGGCCAGCGAGGGCCGGACCCCGGTTGCTCTCGGTGAACCACTGGGATCGACACGACGACATCGTGATCATCGGGCTCGGGTACAACGACGCCGCGACCAATGGTTTCCGTCCTGGGATTGAGACCATGCTGGCCCAGACCAGCGAGGCCGAGCTCGTCGTGTTGGTGACGCTGCGCGAATTCGGCGACGGGATGTACACCTACGCGGACGCCAACGCCTTTCTGCGTGAGCAGGCTGCCCTCCGAGACAACGTCGTGGTTGCCGATTGGGCAGCGCTGTCGGTCGACCATCCGGAGTGGGTGGGGACCGATGGTCTGCATCTCACCCTCCTCGGTGCGCAGACAATGTCTGACCTGATCGTGGGAACGATCGAGGCCGCGGGCATCGCCCTGGTGGGAAGCTGAAATTTCTCAGGCTGTGGAGAGCTGATCGACCAGCGAGCTGACGTCGGGGACCCGCGAGTGGCCGTAGCTGGCATGTGTGTCGAATGGGTCAAGCTGGACGACCTGCATGCCTGCAGCCAGTGCGCCAGCCACGTCAGCCTGCACGGTGTCGCCGACATACAGGGCGTGTTCGGCGGCAACACCGAGCGCGTAGAGCGCCGGAGTCATGATCATGGGGTCGGGCTTGGCGACGCCGACCAGAGATGAGTCGATGATGGCGACAACTCGAGGTAGTGGACCACCTTCGAGCACCTGGCAGACGCCATGTTCTTGCATCTGTTGGGGCGCCGTGCCGCTGTTGTTGGAGACGTTCGCGGTGGGCATGCCTGAGGCATGTAGGCGGTGGAAGGCATCGATGTTCTCCTGATGCGGCCAGTTCCAGGCCCCTCGGATGGCGACTCTGCTGGCGTCGAGGTGTTCATCGGGGATGCCAAGAGACCGTGCGTAGGCGTCGTCGTAGATGCGCCAGAAATCCTGGGTTCGCTCGTCGAACTCGTCAAACGGCCCAGTGACTTCAGCTAGCGCGTGCACCCCGATGTGATGCGCCCGCCGATAGGCGTCGAGATCGGCGGGCTGATTGAGCCCAAGCTCGGTCAGTTTCGTCTCGACGGGGCCGTAGTGGGGGTAGGTGAAGACGCCTCCGATGTCGAAGATGACTGCCTGCACCGTGCTCGGCTCGAAGGTTGGCTCTGCCTGTGCATCTGGATCCATACGGCCAGTCTGGCCATCTCGAAGAACCTTGCACCAGATTTTCGGTTGTATCGGCCAGACTGGAAGTAATGCTCTCATCACTTTCCGTTCTCGGCTCGGGCTCAGGCCTCCTCGCTGCTGAGTCCTCTCGCGACAACTTCGTTGATCTGGACGTGTCCACCAACTGGTGGATCGGACTCGGCGTCGCCATCGCTCTCATGCTTGCGGCCGACCTCTACCGGCACCGCGATGACCATGAGCCAACACCTCGAGAAGCAACGATCGAGACACTGATCTGGATCAGTTTTGGATTGGCGTTCTCGGTCGTCGTCCTCTTCGGGTTCGGAGACGACGGCGGGGCCGCCTTCGGTGAATACATCTCTGGGTATCTGATCGAGAAGTCACTGAGCATCGACAACGTGTTCGTGTGGTCGATTCTCTTCTCGTCCATGTCGATTCCGCTCAAGTATCAGCACCGAGTCCTCTTCTGGGGAATTTTCGGGGCGCTGGCACTTCGGCTGGTTTTCATCCTCATCGGTAGCGAACTCATCAAGCGTTTTGCCTTCGTGCTCGTGTTCTTTGGCCTGTTCCTGATCTGGAGCGGCTTCAAGATCATCCGTCACCGCGAGGATGAAGGTGACAACACTTCAACGGCGGGGCTCGGACTGCTCAAACGCATCATGCCCGTGACAGACGAGCTGGACGGCCACAACTTCTTCACCATGAAGAACGGGGTGCGGACGGCGACACCGTTGTTCGCGGCCCTGATCGTGATTGAGCTCACCGATGTCATCTTCGCCTTTGACTCGGTTCCCGCAGTGCTTGCGGTTTCTGATGAGCCGTTCATCGTCTTCGCGTCGAATGCGTTTGCCATTCTTGGCCTCCGGGCGATGTATTTCTTGCTGGCCAATGCTCGTGAGCGGTTCCACTATCTCTCGCATGGACTCGGCGGCATCCTCATCTTCGTCGGCATCAAGATGACCCTGAGCCTCTGGTATCACCTCAACACGTTCCTCTCTTTGGCAATCATCGTGGCGATGTTGATCGCGGCGGTGGTGTTCAGTGAGCTGAAGAATCGGAGCCTCGAGGCGGAGAAATCTGCGGCCTGACCAGCTGGTGAGAAGTCCCAGCCCTCGAGGTTGGTCATCCCTGGTCGTTGCCTTAGCATTAGCACTCGTCCATTGAGAGTGCTAACGCCACGGAGGCGACCTGCGCATGAATTTGCAACCACTTGAGGATCGGATCATCGTCCGACCTAACGACGCCGAATCAACCACGGCAAGCGGTCTTGTCATTCCCGAGACCGCTAAAGAGAAGCCCCAGCAGGGCGAAGTCCTTGCTGTTGGAGCTGGTCGTCGCTCTGACGCCGGAGAACTCATCCCCATGGATGTGGCCACCGGCGACACTGTCGTCTACTCCAAGTACGGCGGAACCGAGATCGCCATTGATGGCGAAGATCTCCTGATCCTCAACGCTCGCGACGTGCTCGCGATCGTGAAGTAAGGAACCAACATGTCCAAAATGCTCAAGTTTGACGAGGATGCACGTCGCTCCCTCGAGGCGGGCGTCAACCAGCTCGCCGACGCCGTCAAGGTGACGCTCGGCCCAAAGGGTCGCAACGTCGTTCTCGACAAGAAGTTCGGTGCCCCGACGATCACGAACGATGGTGTTTCCATCGCTCGCGAGATCGAGCTCGAGGATCCGTTCGAAAATATGGGTGCCCAGCTCGTCAAAGAGGTCGCAACCAAGACCAATGACGTCGCTGGCGACGGAACCACCACCGCAACGGTGCTGGCCCAAGCCCTCATCAAGGAAGGCCTTCGTAACGTCGCCGCTGGCGCCAATCCGATGAGCCTCAAGCGTGGCATCGAAGCTGCGGTCGCCGCTGGCGTCGCCGCCATCGCTGAGGCCTCCAAGGAGATCGACGACAAGAGCGAAATCGCTCAGGTTGCCGCTATCTCTGCTGCTGACCCTGCGGTCGGCAAGGTGCTCGCCGATGCCATCGACAAGGTCGGCAAGGACGGCGTTGTCACCATCGAAGAGTCGAACACGTTCGGCATCGAACTCGACTTCACCGAAGGCATGCAGTTCGACAAGGGCTACATCAGCCCCTACATGGTCACCGACGCTGAGCGTCAAGAGGCCGTGCTCGACGATCCTTACATCCTGTTCAACCAGGGCAAGATCACCTCGGTCCAGGAACTCCTTCCTGTTCTCGAAAAGGTGATGCAGTCGGGCAAGCCGCTCGTCATCATTGCTGAGGACATCGAGGGTGAGGCTCTCGCCACGCTCGTCGTCAACAAGATCCGCGGTACGTTCAACTCCGCTTCGGTGAAGGCTCCAGGATTCGGAGAGCGCCGCAAGGCGATGCTCCAGGACATGGCCATCCTCACCGGTGGTCAGGTTGTCGCCGAAGAGGTCGGACTCAAGCTCGACGGGGTCACCCTCGACATGCTTGGTACCGCCCGCAAGGTGATCATCACCAAGGACAACACGACCATCATCGAAGGCGCCGGCGAAAAGTCCGACGTCGAGGGTCGTGTCAGCCAGATCAAGGCCGAGATCGACAACACCGACTCCGACTGGGACCGTGAGAAGCTGCAAGAGCGTCTCGCCAAGCTCGCCGGTGGCGTTGCTGTGGTCAAGGTTGGAGCTGCCACTGAGGTCGAGCTCAAAGAGAAGAAGCACCGCATCGAAGATGCGCTGTCTGCAACTCGCGCTGCCCTCGAAGAGGGTGTTGTCGCTGGTGGCGGAACCGCACTCCTGCGGGCTCGTCCAGCCGTCGACAAGGTCATCAAGAAGCTCAAGGGTGACGAAGAGACTGGTGCCCGTTCGGTGCACAAGGCTCTCGAAGCTCCAGCTCGGCTCATTGCCGACAACGCTGGCCTCGAAGGTGCCATCTGGGTTCGCCTGGTGGAAGACGCCGAAGGCAACATGGGTCTCAACGCCGC
Source organism: uncultured Acidimicrobiales bacterium (assembly GCA_937930695.1). Classification (GTDB taxonomy): domain Bacteria; phylum Actinomycetota; class Acidimicrobiia; order Acidimicrobiales; family SZUA-35; genus CALEWY01. Next base: position 21,061 of record CALHCB010000029.1, read on the forward strand.
CACTGGCGAGCTCGTTGACCTCATGTCCGCCGGTGTCACCGATCCGGCCAAGGTCACCCGCGCTGCGCTCCAGAATGCAGCCTCGATCGCCTCGCTGGTTCTCACCACCGAAGCGCTCATCGCTGACAAGCCTGAAGACGACGCACCAGCCATGCCTGACATGGGTGGCATGGGCGGCATGATGTAATCCGCTGCATGAGTGCCGTTTCGCACTCATGCTTGGGTTTCGCTGATCGAGACGTCGTATGACGTCTCGATCAGCTCAGAATTGTGAAATTGGATCGACCGGCCCATATGGGCCGGTCGTTCTCCTTATTGCCCCCAATGTCATGTGCGGTCAAGGTTTCTGTGGGCGGTATGTGGAGGGACATCCGCCTTGCTGTACGACAGCGCACGACGTGACGAGAGCCAACTGGCGCTGGTCTGCGGGCCGCACTCGGTCACCTATGGCGAGCTGAGTCGGCTCGTCGAAACTCGGGTCACAGAGCTCGGGAGTGACCGAAAACTTGTGCTGATCGAAGCGCAAACGGCCCTCGAGCCTGTGGTGACCTACTTGGCATGCCTCAAGGCGCACCATCCCGTCATGATGGTCTCGACCGCAAACGTGGAATCGACCCTGTCGACGTACCAACCAGACGTCGTGTTCTCCTGCAATGGCGGGCAATGGGACCTCCGTCATGTGCGTTCCGAGACCATCCACACGCTGCACCCCGATTTGGCGTTGATGCTCTCAACATCGGGATCAACCGGCTCGCCAAAGTTCGTTCGCCTGTCCCGCGACAACGTGGAGTCGAATGCGGTGTCTATCGCGGACTATCTCAGTCTGACGCCGGCGGACCGAGCGACGATTCCGCTGCCGCTGCACTATTGCTACGGGCTGTCGGTCTTGCACTCGCACCTTCAGGTCGGAGCGGCAGTCGTGCTGACCTCGCTCTCGGTCTCCGATCCATGCTTCTGGGATGAGGTTCGGTCGAACCACGTGACGATGCTCCCGGCAGTTCCGTATACGTTCGAACTCCTCGAACGAGTGGACTTTGCTTCCATGGATGTGCCGAGCCTTCGAACAATCACCCAGGCTGGAGGACGCCTCGCCCCAGAACTCGTGGAGCGCTATGCCACGCTTGGGCAACGTCGGGGCTTTGAGTTGTTCGTGATGTACGGCGCCACCGAGGCAACGTCGCGGATGGCCTACCTGCCTCCGGAGTGGGCGCTGGACAACCCGTGCGCGATCGGGCAACCAATTCCTGGTGGCGAGCTGTCGATCGCCGAAGACGGCGAGCTCATCTATTGCGGCCCGAACGTCATGATGGGGTACGCCCATAGCGGGCGTGATCTGGCAGACGGGAGCGGGGACATGTCATTGGCGACCGGGGATCTCGCTCGGCGCAACGCCAATGGCATGGTCGAGATCGTCGGACGAAAGTCCCGATTTCTCAAAATGTATGGGTTGCGGATCAGCCTCGACACGGTTGAGTCGAGGCTCGGCTCGTGCGTAGCGACGGGCACCGATGAACTCCTGGTGATCGCCGCGACCGATTCGCGAGACAGTGCCGATCTTCATCGCCAGGCGGTGGCCGAGTTCGGACTGCCGACTGGTGCGGTCTGTGTGATCGAGCTTGCTGAGGTTCCCCGCTTGGACAACAACAAGGTGGATTACCTGACGATTCGAGATCACGGGCTCGCCCTCGCCGCTGCTGATCGTCCTCTCGGGAAATCGGTGGCAGCCATCTTCGAAACCGCGCTCGGAACGAGTCCGGTTGTGGCCAGCGACACGTTCGTCGAGTTGGGCGGCGACTCATTGTCGTACGTTGAGGTCTCGGTGGCGTTGGAAGAACTACTCGGTCACGTACCAGCGGCGTGGCATTTGCAGACGGTCGGTGAGCTCGAGGCGGGGGCGCGTCGGACGGGCCCGATCCGGAGAGTCGAGACCGGTGTCTTGATCCGAGCCCTGGCGATCCTGGCGGTGCTCGCCTCCCACTTCGAACTGGTGAACATCATGGGCGGAGCCCACGTTCTCTTGGCGGCTGCCGGATTCAACTTCAGCCGGTTCTTGCTGCAACAGATCGACCGGCAGGATTCTGTATCGGTCGTCGTTCCGAGCATGTCGAGAATCATGGTGCCGACAACGGGATGGTTGCTCCTGGTCTTCGGGGTGTCCCAGTCTTTCGACCTGAGCCAGTTCCTCTACGTTTCCCATCTCGATACCACTGCCGGCGGTGGCTATTGGTTCATCGAGATTTTGGTGCAGCTACTGTTGGCGATTGCCCTGCTCTTCTCGGTTCCGGCGGTTCGAAGAGCACAACGACACGACCCCTTCGGTTTCGCAGCCGGAGTGCTCATCACCTCCATTGCCCTGCGGTACGCGCTTGACGCCATCTGGGACACCCAGCATCTTGGATTCAAGGTCTTCCACATGTCGGCGTGGCTGTTCGCCCTCGGTTGGGCGGCAGAGCGTTCCCAAGCGTTGAGTCATCGAGTTCTGCTCTCGGGATTGACGCTGGCGACCGTTCCAGGGTTCTTCGACAGCTGGTCTCGCACCGCAGTGATTCTTGGAGGTGTTCTGGCACTGATCTGGGTGTCGAGCATCCCGGTGGTCGCGCCGCTCAACCGAATGATTGGCAGGGTCGGAGGAGCGTCGCTCTACCTCTACCTGGTGCATTTCCAGGTCACAACGTTCCTGAAGATCGATACGCCGACGCTCAAATTCGTCGTCGCCATTGGCTGTGGCCTCGTTGCCGCCGAAGCGGGCGATTGGCTGATGAGGCAAGCGAACCGACGCGTGGCTGATCGCCACAACCCTCCGCTCGTTGCTCCACGAGCGCGCGATCTTGAGCGGGTCTGATCTGGACGCCGATCGAAGAGCAGGCCTCGCAGGCTCAACACACGAGATCGTGCAAGACTTCGATCCATGTGGACGTGCCCAGAGTGTCAGCGGCCGTTCGGCAAGAACAATCAGCGTCACATGTGCGTTCCTGGTCTGACGATCGAGGAGTTCTTCGCCGAAAGCCACGAGCGAGAACGACCGATTTTCCATGCAGTTCAGACGCATCTTGAGTCGCTGGGCGAGGTCACCATCGAGGCCGTGCAAGTCGGGGTCTTCTTCAAGAACGGGCCAGTGTTCGCTGAACTCCGACCAAAGAAGAAGTGGGTCGCGGCGACCTTCAAGCTGCCGGTCAAGCTCTCTTCTGATCGGCTGTCGCGCAAGGTCATTTCATCGAGCGGCACGGGTGGCGGCCTGTGGTACCACGTGGTCAATGTCGCCGATGTTTCTGAGGTCGATGGTCAGTTGCTTGACTGGATGACCGAGGCTTTCTTCGCCGTTGAGGATCGCTAGCCCTCTCGCCACGACTGTTTGAGTGGGTCAGAGGATTCGGATCCCGATTTCTGAAGGCACTAGCGTCGGGAAGACACCGCAGACGAGGAACCAAGGGGCATCTCATGCATGTCGGAATGTCGGTCATCTTTCAGAATCCGGGCGAGAAGATTCCTGACTCGCAGGTCTACCAACAGGACCTCGCCCTCGCCAGGCTCGCTGAGCCGCTTGGGTTTGACTCGATTTGGAGTGTCGAACACCATTTCACCGACTACACGATGTGTCCGGATGTCTTCCAGTTTTTGACCTACATGGCGGCGTGCACCGAGCGGATTCAACTTGGTTCGATGGTGTGTGTTCTTCCGTGGCACGACCCGATGCGAGTCGCTGAGGAGATCGCGATGCTCGACATCATGTCGGGCGGTCGGGTGCTCCTGGGCATGGGCCGCGGCACTGGTCGGGTCGAGTTCGAAGGATTCCGGGTCGAGATGCCCGAAGCCCGTCAACGTTTCGCAGAATCCGCGGACATGCTCCTCACGGGACTTGAACAGGGTTGGTGTGAGTACGACGGCGAGTTCATCCGCCAACCGCGCAAAGATATTCGCCCTCGGCCGGAGAAGAGCTTCCGTGGCCGGGCCTACGCCGCGGCGGTGTCGGCCGAGTCAGCGGAGATCATGGCGAAGATGGGTGTGGGCATTCTGATCGTCCCGCAGAAGCCGTGGAAGACCGTGCGCGCTGAGCTCGAGACCTATCGGGCGACCTTCCGGGAGGCCACCGGTGAAGAGCCTCCTCCGCCAATGGTCGCCGGCTGGACGTATGTCGACGCGTCGGCCGACAAGGCGGAGACGATGGCTCGCCAATACATCGGGGGTTACTGGGACTCGATCATCGAGCACTACGAGTTCGACAAAGATCACCTGAAGAACACGCCGGGATATGAGTTCCATGGCCAGATGCACGACATGCTCCACGCCCCCGGAGGCATGGAGAAGATGACGGATTTCTTCTTGGGTTTGCAGGTATGGGGAACCCCCGATCAGGTGAAAGAAAAGGTGATGACCATTCAGGACAACACCTACAACGACGGGTTCATGGGTGTGTTCAGCTATGCGGGAATGCCCGCCGCAGACGCGGAGGCCAGCGCTCGCCTGTTCGCCGCTGAGGTGATGCCCGATCTGCAAGCCCTCGCCCCGGCGTACGAACGATTGGGCGTGCCAGCCTGAGTCTTCTCGGCACGAGCTGCGTTTCCGCTCCCAATTTCAGCGAAGTTTAGGGGAGCGTAAATCGTCTCGATCAGCGAGTTTCCCAGCCCTCAACATAGCGACTCCCCAAAATTGGGGATGAAAGCGCTCACCTTCTGATCGTCGGTTCCGACGGTTCTTGTGCACGGTCGTTGGCCTTCGAGCGCCGACGTCCATATCAGGAGGAAGCCATATGCGAGGGCAAAGAGATGGATGGTTCAGTCGCGTCATTGCGGCCGGAATCATCACCACTGCGGCAGTGTCTGTACCGGTAGTTGCCGGTGCGGAACCAATAACTGAACCGGACGGCATTGCCGAACCGGACAGCGCGAATACCAGCGAGGACGGTGCGTACATCACGATTGATGTACTCAGCAACGATGCACCCGGAGCGGTGATCACCGCGTTTGAAGATGGCGAGAAGGGCGTGGTCGGCGAGGTTCTCGTTGGCGGAGTTCGAGTCGAATTGACCTACACGCCGTTTGCCGATCTGAACGGGCTCGACTCGTTCACCTACACGGTGCAGTCTGCTGACGGGCTCACTGTCGAGGAAGAAACGGTCGAGGTGAACATCGCTGCGACGTCTGACGCTCCGGAAGCGAACGACGATGCGTTGCCACAAATCGGATCGCCGGCGATCACCGAGGGCGATCCCGCTCTCGACATCACAGAATTCGTTCTCGACAACGATCTTGATGTCGACGGCGATGCCTTCACGATCACCCAGATCGGCACGACGGGCACGCTTGGGACGGTCGAACTGGTGGACGGAGTGCTGACCTACGAGGCTTCCTCAGATGCAGCCCTGACGGACTCGTTCGTGTACCAGATCACGGACGACTCCGTGGAAGCTGAGTCCGCGTGGGCCTCCGTGGACCTCACCATCATCGGAGTCGACGACGCCCCAGTTGCCGAAGATGACCTCGACGAAGCGATCGTTGAAGGCGCCACTGCGCTCTTCAACGTCTTGGACAACGACACCGACGTCGACGGCGGCGACAAGTTTGTGGCAACAATCTCCGAACCATCCCTCGGGTCTGCGGTCATCGACCCCGAAACGGGTGCGATCAGTTACACGGCCCCCGACGAGATTGCAGAACCCACTCTGGTCAGTATCGGCTACACGCTCAATGGTGAATCCACCGCCAATCTGCAGATCACCGTGATGCCTGTCGATGACCTCCCCGTCGCAGAAGACGACGAGGCAACGGTCGCCGAAAACGGCCTGGTCTCCATCGATGTCCTCGACAACGATGATGAAGAATCCGATGGTGGCGAGCTCTCCTTCGGCGAGATCACGATCGCTCCGAGCATCGGTGAGGCGGTGTACAACTCCGACACCGGGCTCGTGGACTACACCCATAGCGGAGACGCGCTTGACGATGTCACCTTCGCCTACAGCGTGAACGGTGGCGATGAGGCCACGGTCACCGTCACCGTCACAAACGATGACGACGACGCTCCTGTTGTCGACGATGTCGAAGCTGAGTTCCAAGAAGACGGCCCAGCTGCCGTCATTCCGATTCTCGAGGTTGGCGAGACCGACATTGACGGCGAGAGCTTGGCGATCACCTCAATCGGTGAGACATTGCTCGGTTCCGCAACCCTGATCGATGGTGAGGTTGTCTACACACCCAACCTGCACGCCAACGGTGAAGAGATCTTCACCGTCGTCGTAACTGACGGCAGCGGAGATGACGACATCGAAGTGAATGTCAACGTCACAATCGAAGCCATCAACGATGCCCCGGTCGCCAACAACGACAACTTCCAGAATTCGTCATCGAAGCCGGACAGCACCTTGTGGGGCTTGACCCCGCACATCGTTGTTCTCGAAGATCAAGGCACGTACCTGCCGGTGCTTGCCAACGATGAGGACGTCGACAGCGTCGATCTCCAAATCAATCTGGACAGCATCACCATCTCAGAAGAGATCGGCTCGGTGAGCCTTGACGAGGGTCAACTGCTGTTCACACCCGCCGAGCACTGGAATGGCTACTTCTCATTCACCTACACCATCAACGATGGTGAGCTCGACTCCGATCCGGCCACCGTGTGGGTGCGAGTCATCAACACCATTGACCCGACAGTTGCGCTGGATGATGAAGTCTCGGTCGATGAGGACGACGTCGTCACCGTCGATGTGCTCGACAATGACTATGACCGGGATGATCTCGGATTCTCCATCGTGGACTTCGAGCAGCCGGAGAATGGCTTCGTGGCTCTCGCAGGAAATCGACTCCGAGTCGAGCCTGACCCGAACTTCGAAGGTGAGCTGGAGATCGGCTACTGGATTCAGGCTGACGCCGACCCGTACATCGACTACTACGGACACAGCGTTCGGCCATGTGGGTTCGACTTCGACGACTTCTTGTTCCTGCCGTTTGGTGTTGAGACACTCCTGGAAGAAGATTCCGACGCCTACCCGTGTGACTGGGCATATGCCACGCTCACGGTGACGGTCGAGAACGTCAACGACGGCCCGAAGGCCGAATCAGACTACGAAGAGACCGACGAAGACGAGTCTGTCTGGATCCCGGTCCTCGACAATGACTCCGACGTCGATGGCGACGAGCTGTCGATCTGGAAGCTCGGCAACGCTGACTTCGGAACTGTCGAAGTCGTAGACGGCGGTGTCCTGTACACCCCGGATGCAGACGCTCATGGCGAGGATTCCTTCGCCTACTTCGTTACTGATGGCGATCAGACTGCCGTTGGAACCGTCGAGGTGCTGGTGGAATCGATCAACGACGACCCGACGGCCGAAGATGTCTCCTTGGAGACCGACGAGGACGTTGCGATCCAGTTCAATCTCGAGATTGACGATGTCGACGACGATGAGCTGACGGTGTCCCAATTCCTCATGGCTCGCGTGGCGGGACCAGGTTGGAGCGTGTCCGTTGAGGGCACCACCATCACGTTCACTCCCGATGACGACTGGTTCGGCTTGGCCGAATTCCCTCTTTTCGTCAGCGACAACAAGGGTGGGTTCGCAGTCGCATCCGTTGAGATCAACGTTGTCTCTGTCAACGACCTTCCGACTGGTGGCCCCGCTGCTGTCGGCGTGGACGAGGACAGCAACGTCAAGGCAGCGCCAGACCTGAATGACGTTGAGGACGAACTCGTCCTGAGCATCGAGGTCGATGCTGCCAAGGGATCGACTGAGATCACTGAGGATGGTTTCGTCCTCTACACGCCGAACCCTGATGCGGTCGGCAACGACTCCTTCACGGTTCGTGGCACTGACTCCGATGGCAAATCAGCGCTTTCGGTCGTCACGGTCGTGATCGAGCCGCAAAACGATGCCCCAGTTGCCAAGGAGTGCGGACCTCTCGCCTTGCTGAGTGGCGCTTCCGTCGACATTTCGGTCATCGCATGTGCCGAGGACGTTGATGGAGACTCGCTGACACTCGTGAGCGAATCGAGCTCTTCGAAGCACGGTTCGATCGAGGAGTCCAGTGGTGCCTTGGCCTACACCGCCGATGCCGATCAGGTCGGAAGCGACACGGTCAGCTTCTCCGTCACCGATGGCGAGGAAACCGTTGAGGTTTCGATCGACATCACCGTGACGGCGCCACCAGCTCCTGAAGAGGAGCCGGAAGAAGAGGAAGAGGTGCCGGAGGAAGAGACCGAAGAAGAGGAGCAGGTTGAGGAAGAAGAACCTGTCGTGGTTCCCTCGCCTTACGTCGGTCTTGCCAATCTCGAAGGACAGGTTGTTCGGGTGTACTCAGCAATGCTGGGCCGCAACCCTGATGAATCTGGCTTCGGCTGGTGGGTCGAGCAACGCGAAGCGGAGATGTCTCTCGAAGAGATGATCGCCAAGTTCGCGGATTCCCCCGAGTTCAAGTCGATCTACGGTGACCGCATCAAAACGGACACCAACGATGAGTGGATCGACTTCGTGTACGGCCAGATCATGGGTCGGACACCAGAAACTGAGGGTCGGGCCTTTTGGCTAGCGGTCCTTGAAGACGGCAGCTGGTCTCGTATCGACATGGTGATCTTCTTCGCCGAGTCGACGGAGTACAAGCTGGTAACGCAAACAAGCTGATTCGTTTCGCACACTCGTTCAAACAACTTGTTTGCAAGATGGCCGACCGGGAAACCGGTCGGCCATCGCCGCGTTTTGTCAGACTGTCGAGATGTTGGATGCAGGACGCCTCGCGGGATTGTTGGCAGAACCGGATCGACGTCAGGTCGTGGCCGCACTCATTCTGGGAGCGGTGGACCTACCGGGACTTCAACGATCGACAGGTCTCACCGGTCGAATCATCGTCGACGCACTTGATCGGCTCACATCGTCGGGCTTGGTCGAGGTCGGGAGCGATGGTACATACGTGCTCTTGGAGGAGACGTTCAAGCGTGCAGCCCGGGATGCAGCGCCCGAGCGAACCCACGGCCAGCACGCCGATGAGCCCGAGGATCACCAGAGGGTTCTGGACGGTGCCATTGTCGATGGAAGACTGGTTCGTCTTCCGACCAAGCGGTCAAAGCGGCTTGTGGTGTTGGAGTATCTGGCGCAGGAGTTCGAACCGGGCGCCAGGTACAACGAACGTGAAGTGAATGCCACGCTTCGCCGATTCGATGACGACGTGGCGGCACTTCGCCGCTACCTGGTTGATGAGTCGTTGCTCGATCGGGCAGAAGGTGAGTACTGGCGCTCAGGCGGTCGGGTCGACTGAGGATCGGCGGCTGCGGGCCCGTGAGATACCGCCGATAACGCCGGCGACGATCAGGCAGAAGGCCATGAGTGAGCCAAGGCCAGCGAGCAGGGTCCCTGCGGCCGCTGCCAGGTTGTCGGCCGCAAACGTGGCGACGGTCAAGGCGATGCCAAGCACGAAGATCCAGCCAGCGCCGACGAGGGTCGGCACCCAGCGCAGTCGGTCTCGGTAATGGGTGTGACCGATCCACCAGACGGTCGCCAGGCCCGAGGTCGGAGCAACCACAATCGAGAGGGCATCCAGGCTGACCTCAGTGTTCAACGCCACCGTGACGCCAAAGATCGCAACCGACGCCATGGCGACATGGGCCGCGAGCGCGGCCAACCGATCGGGCCCGACCACCGATTCGATGGTCCGTGGAGTGGCCGCGGCGCAGAAGGCCACGGCTGCCGCGAACAGAATCGCGGCGAGTGGGCGAGTCACGTTGGCGATGAGCATGGCGAAGAACGAACAACCCAAAGCGGCGAGGACGATGCGAGTTCGATCAGCGAGTTCAGATGATCCTGTTGAACTAGCCATGCGCCCACGCCAATCGAGTGCCCTGAGCGATGGACCGCTGACTATTCGTCCGCTGGACAACCCCGATTGTGTCTTGCTCGATGCTCGTATTCGAACAACCCCCATCTGATTCGCGTTGATAGTTGGCCCGTACCGAGGTGGGATGAATTGCGGTTCCGTCAGCCTCATAGCCGACGAGAGAAGACCAGCGGACAGCGGAGGACTGCTCATCGCAGTCGGCGAACGACTCGGTCCAGACCATCGGGGAGACCAACCGGTCCCCCTCGGAGTGCAGATCTCGAATCACGGTTTCGACGCCAACGCTGTCGATCACTGATCCTCGCCAGCCACTCTCTGGTGAGCGACTGATCCGATAGGTATAGGTCTGACCTACTGTCCAGGAGAAGTTGCAGGTGTTCGCGTTTCCGAGGGCTGACGGAGCGGCCAACGCCGAGCCGGGGAGCTCGCCCGAACGCCCACTGGCCTGGCTGAAATAGCCGCCCCAATTGATCGCGCAGCGCTCGGGATACTCCGGATGGTGTTGCAGGCCGAAGTGGCCAGCGCCCAGTGCACCTCGACGATCAGCAAAGCTTGCCTGCAGCGCCCAGAACACCAAACGATTCGGTGGCGGGGGTTCAAGAATCTCGATCGTGGCTCGGACCTCGACCAAGTTGGCTACGGGAAGATCCCAGAACAAATGCATTGAGGACGCGCCATTGCTCGATGTCGGCGGACCGGCGACCCGCCCCTGAGCATGCGGGCGCGGTGGCCCAACAACGCTCGAAAGGAGACGAGAGAAAAATGACATACCTCAGCTTGCCATCGATGCTCTGGGAATGGGGGAGCGCCGAGAAAGGATCAGACGCGCTCGATGATGATGGCGGGAGCCATTCCGCCTGCCGCACACATCGTGATGAGCCCTCGCCGCAGGTCTTGTCGCTCGAGCTCATCGAGCATGGTGCCGATGAGTACCGATCCTGTCGCACCAATGGGGTGTCCGAGTGCCATGGCGCCGCCATTGACGTTGACCTTGCTCCGGTCTAGTTCAAGGTCTCGCTGGAACTTCTCTGACACAACGGCGAAGGCTTCGTTGATCTCGAAGAGATCGATGTCATCAACAGTGAGTCCAGCCTTGGCCAAGACCTTGCGAGCGGCGGGCACCGGTGCGTTGAGCATCAGTGTGGGATCGTCCCCCATGTTCGCGATGGCGACAACTCGGGCCCGTGCCTGGAGACCGTGAGCATTTGCATACTCGGGGCTGGCGAGAAGCAGGGCGGCGGCTCCGTCGACAACACCAGAAGAGTTGCCTGCGTGATGGAAATGCTCGATCTGGAGATCGGGATACTTCTTGGCCACGAGCTGGCGGAACGTTGTGCCTTCATCGTCGAGAGGATGATCAGCCATGGCAGCGAAGCTCGGTGTCAGTTTCGCCAGACCCTCGGCTGTCGTACCGGGGCGAGGGAATTCCTCGTGGTCCAAGGCAACGGTTCCATCCAGATTCAGGACAGGGATGAGGCTGCGATCGAAACGGCCTTCCTTGATCGCGACCTCGGCCTTGGCCTGGGAGTCCGCGGCGTGTTCGTCCAGCGCCTGGCGGGAGATACCTTCCATCGTCGCAACTGCGTCGGCTGCGACCCCTTGGTGAGGCTGCGGATGGATCTCCTCGAGGTGTGCGTTGTCGGCACCGAGTCGAAGCGCACCGGTCTTCGGTAGCGACATCATTTCGGTGCCACCCGCGATGACGAGATCTTCGAGCCCGCTCATCACCATGCCCGCCGCCATGTTGACGGACGTGATCCCAGAGCCACAGAAGCGATCGAGCGTCACGCCCGATGCCTTGACGTCATAGCCAGCGTCGAGAGCGGACATGCGGCCGAGGTCGCCACCTTGCTCGACGACCTGAGCGCTGGTGCCCCAGATGATGTCGTCCACATCTGCGGTGTCGAGGCTGTTTCGTTCTGCGAGGGCCCTCAGAACTGTCGATCCAAGGTGCTGAGGGTGCAGGTGGGCCATGCCGCCCTTGCCTTGTTTGCCAATTCCCCGAGGGGTTCGGCAGGCATCGATGATGAGGGCGTCGGTCATGAAGAGGGCTCCAAAAAATGGGAGTGGCGAACGAATCAAGCTTGGAACGTCCGAAAGGAGCGGTCAATTCAGCGGAAACCAATCAGCTGACGCCCGTGATCTGCATCACGGCTGATCGGCGAGAAGTTTCTCGAACGACTGATGGAAATGCTGGAGTGTTGGCTCGTTGGCCCCAAACGTGATGTGGTCTTGCGCTCCGCTCATGAAGCCTCGCTGCATCCCCGCACAGGTGACGAAATCTTCTGTGTCAGTGACCTCGATGAGCAGGTCGTAGTTCTTCTGCCAGTGTTCGTCGGAGAACTCGGTGTCTTTCGGTACGTGAATCGACACGGTGATGACAGACTCACCGGGATGGCTGCCGGGCTGGGCTTGGTAGAGCTGCATGTGGTCCTGTTGAAAGATCACCACGGTGTTCGGAAGAAGCTGCCAAACGATCGTGACGTGGGGGAGCGCCGACCGTTCTGAACGGGGTGTCTCCTCCACCGTGTCGATCGACAATCGTGTCACGACCATTCGACCATGAGGACCAAACGCGTCAAAGAGCGAATAGTCACCATGAATCAATCCTCCGAGCGTGCGCTCGTGCAGTACAGGCACGTGGTACACCTCGAGAAAGGTGTCGATCACTAGTTTCCAGTTGATCTGGCGAGTGAATGTCGAGGTGGCGAAGAGGCGGTGATCAGCGAAGTCGAGGGGCTCGAAGTCACTCTCGATGCCCGCCAACGGGTTCTCGGGGATCGATCCATCCGGGGCAGGACAAACCCAGATGAGTCCGTGCTCTTCTTTGCACGGAAGCCGAACCAGCCCCTCGTCCGGGAGGTTGTCGAAGTGCTCAGGTCGGCGGCGGGCAGCCGGTTGCCCATCGAGACGATAGGTCCAGCCGTGGTAGGGACAGCTGAGGCGTGACGCCTCGCCACAACCTGATGCAATCTCGGCACCTCGGTGTCGACAGACATTGAGCATTGCTGCGACGGAGCCATCCTCGGTGCGGGTGACGAGTACCGGTTTGTCGCCCATCTGGACCGTGGCGTAGCTCCCGGCCGTCGGGACGAGATTTGAGAGCCCGACCACCGCGGGCACCGAGGACAGAAGTTGGCGTTCCGCAGCGAACCGGTCGGGACACGTATACGCGTCGACAGATCGCTCCCACCAGGACTCTGCGGCATCGGTTCCGCGTCCGGCATTTCGATGTTCGAGAATGCGATCGAGCATGGAGAGCTGGGTCTCGGTATCCATGCTCGGAGACTATGTGAAGACGGCCGTTGGAGCGAGAAGAGCTACGCCCGGCTCACCGCCGCGGCGGCTCCCGCTCCGGCTCGACGGCCGAACACCACACCACTCGTGAGGCCTGTGCCACCGGGGTAGCCGGCGAAGAACACGCCACCGACCAGCTCGCCGCAGGCGTACAGGCCGTTGATCGGGGATCGGTCGGCACGGAGGACCGCTCCGGTGTCGTCGACTCGCAAGCCGCCGTAGGTGAACGTGATGCCGCCGGTGACGGGGTACGCCCTGAAGGGTGGAGTGTCGATTGTTTGGGCCCAGTTCGTTTTGTTCAACTTCAGTCCCTTCGTTCCCCGGCCGTCTTTGACGGTCGGGTCGAATGGCACTGTGTCGACAACGGCGCGGTTGTAGTCGTCGATCATGCGCTTGGTGGCCGCCGTATCCAGATCGGGGATTTGTGCGAGCAGCCCGTCGATCGTGTCGGCTTCGGTGAAGTGTGCGTCGTGGAAGCGGTACTCGCCGTAGAGCAGATCATCGGTCTTGCTGTCGAAGAGCTGCCAGGCGATGTGCCCTGGTTGTTCGAGTACCGAGCGCCCAAACTGGGCGTAGGTGTAGTTGCGAAAGTCCTTCCCCTCGTCGACGAAACGTTCGCCCTTCGCGTTGACCATGATGCCGAGGAAGTAGCAGATCTTTCGGTAGTTTTTCCGCTCGAAGTGGGGGATCTCGAGGTTGCCGTAGTTTGGCATCTCGGCATCCATCGGGGTTGCGTGGCAGCCCTGGTAGAAGCCGTACGGCTCTGCGCCGAGATCGAACGACAGGGTGAGTCCCATCCCGGTGTTGTGCGGGGTTCCCCGGACTTTTGCCGCGACCCAGTCGTCGCCGAGGTGTTCGACACGCAGTTCGTCATTGGCTTCGAACCCGCCACACGCGAGCACCACTGCACCGGCAGCAATGTTGGTGCGTTCACCACCGGAAGACTCCGTCACCACTCCGCAAACGTCGTCGTTCTCGGTGAGGAGTCCGGTGACGCCAGCGTCGTACCGAATGGTTCCTCCAGCAGAGCGGAAGGCCTCGAGTTCGGCATCGACGAGACCTTCGCCTTCGCCGGCAGCAGCCAGGGTCAGGCCTCCCCAGAAGACGTGACGCCCATCCTTCTCGAAGGATTGCCGCTCATAGATCGGTTCGAACTTCACGCCGTTGTTGCCCAGCCACTGCATGGCCCTGAGCGATTCGCCGACAAGCGCGAGTTGTTCGGGTGACAGTGGCCGACCATCGTTGAAGCCGAGCAGGTCCTCGCCGAACTGTGATTCGGTGTAGCTCCCGAAGTCACTACGTGCGATTCGTTCATCGTCGGGGTTCGCCAGAAGCGGCAGCAGATCCTCGAGTCCGTCGTAGGCGAACCGCATGGCCCCTGCCGTGTACCGGCTGTTTCCGCCTGCCATCGACGGATCGGCCTTCTCGACCACAAGGACGGAGGCGCCGGCTTCACGGGCTGCCAGCCCGGCACAGAGTGCAGCGCTTCCTGAACCAACAATGACGATGTCGAACTTCTGCGGGTCGCTCACGGCCCGAGTCTGGCTCAACGGACGCGATAGGCCCAATAATCGCCAGTGGAGTCCATGGTGTATGGCTGGTCCGGAGCGTGCACGAGGACTTCGAGGACACCTCGCTCGATCAGGTTGTTGCTGACTTCGAGATAGTCGGTCTGCTCGAGGTACGCCTTGCGAACGCTGGCAACGAGGATTCCCCCATGACGGGCAATTCCAGCCACGACACCAAGGGTCTCGGGAGGGACGTGGCCCACGGTGAATACCCCACCGATCGTGACGACATCGGCTGCTCCGACGAGCCAAGGTGGTGGGTTGAGGAGATCGACGTTGCCTTCGAGACGCCGATAGATCCCTCGCTCCTGGGCGATCTCGATCATCT
Organism: uncultured Acidimicrobiales bacterium; assembly: GCA_937930695.1. Taxonomy (GTDB): domain Bacteria; phylum Actinomycetota; class Acidimicrobiia; order Acidimicrobiales; family SZUA-35; genus CALEWY01. The sequence goes on from CALHCB010000029.1 coordinate 36,066, forward strand.
CGGTCGATACATCGACGCCATCGATTGTGCGATACCCAGCTTGTGCGAGAGCGACGCCGACCAAACCCGTTCCACAACCTGCGTCGAAAATGGTGATGTTGCGGTCGGCAGCCCACGCCGTGGTGCGGTCAACGCCAGCAGCCGCCATCAGCGTGGCGACCATCGCTCCGGGAAGTCCGTACTCGTGGCCACCTACATCCTCGTCGTATGTCGAGGCCCAGTTGGAGTAGAACTCGGCGAGCCGCGACGGGTCACCATCGAGACTCATGGCGGCGCGCATGGATTCCGTCATCTCCTGCATTCATCAAGACTGCCCTAGGTTTCGAACATGAGCGAGTGGTTGGCGAACGATGGTGAGGCAATCCTTTTGCGTGGACTGCAATCGGGCGATCTGGGTTGGGTCGTGCAACGCAACGGCGAGATCTATGCCGAGGAGTTCGGGTGGACGTTGGAGTACGAGGCGCTCGTTGCCCGAATCGTCGCGGCATTCGTCGAGGACTTTGCACCCGAATTGGAACGAGCGTGGATCGCGGAGCTGGATGGCCAGCGAGTCGGGGCGATCTTCTGCCGTCGCTCCGACGCGCAAACAGCGCAGCTTCGGCTCCTTGTCGTTGATCCCCTGGTGCGAGGTCAGGGCCTTGGGAATCGGCTTGTCAGTGAGGTCATCGACTTTGCCCGTTCCGCCGGGTATCAACGCATTGTGCTTTGGACCAATGATGTTCTGGTGGCCGCTCGGCGCATCTATGAGCGAGCGGGATTTGAGCTCGTCGACGCAGCCCCTCACCACAGCTTTGGGCACGACCTCATCGGCCAGAACTGGGAACTTCGCCTGACCTAGGCGGCAGGTACTCACGTCCCCCGGACGTACTGCTGGTGCTGCTCGCTAGCCTTTCCCGAATGGATCGACACATCGCTCCCTCTACCGGCGGGGCAACATCCTGAGTTTCGACCCGCCGCTCGGCCGGGGTGGTCCACAGCACATTCCGCGGCCAGAATCGGCCTTTCTCGGTGACGCAGCGCCGTGGGCCCATCTTTCAGAGCAGCGTCGGCGGCCTTCTCTCGATCAGATCCTCGATGTGATCGGCCCCGCTGAGACCGATGCACCGCCGGCCGTCGTTGTCGATGGCAAGCCGCCGTCCGCCGTCCTTGTCCCGCTGAACGACGGGCCCCGGGGCCCTGAGTTGCTGTTCACCAGGCGTGCGTGGCACATGCGCAATCACACCGGCGAGGTCAGCTTCCCTGGGGGACGTCATGACCCAGAAGATCCGGACCTTGCGACGACTGCACTACGAGAGACCGAGGAAGAGGTCGGGGTCGATCGAGGACTTGTTCGCGTTGTCGGCGAGCTGACTCGCCTCACGACGGTGTCCTCTCCGGCCTTCATCGTCCCGTACGTCGGAGTTCTCGATGAACGTCCAGACACCACGATCAACCCGGACGAGGTCGATGCGGTGTTGCACGTTCCGATCGCAGATCTGTTGGACCCAGCGATTTACCGCCAGGAGATCTGGACCCGGAACGGTGCGCCGCTCGAAATCACGTTTTTCGAGCTTGTCGGCGACACGCTGTGGGGTGCGACGGCTCGCATGGTGCGAGATCTGCTCGAACGGGTAACGACGCAGAGTTGACGGTGTTCTTGGCGGCCCGTCAGCCCTTGCGCCACACCGAGACGTGGGCGAGCGAATCACCAGTGAACGGATTGCGATGCCAGTCCGCGAATCGATCCTCGAGATACATGCCAGCGAGTTGGGCCATCAGGTCGAGTTCGGACGGCCAAACGTAGCGAAACGCCCCGGTTTGAGTTCGAACCCGATCTCCGTCGATGTAGTAGTGATGCGACACCGAGATTTGGTTGACGGGATCGACGAATTCATCGAATCCGAGGTGTCGGGCTGACACATCGAACGGGCGAATTGTCTCGCCGGGTGGGAGCTGACTCAGCTGAGGAACGCCAGTTTCGATGACAAAGCGCCCGCCGGGTGCGAGGTGTGCCGACGCGTTTGCGAAGCAGGCCACCTGCTGTTCCTGGGACCGCAGGTTGCCAATGGTGTTGAAGACGAGAAAGACCAGTGAGGCGTCGGTGCACACCGTGGTCGCTGTCATGTCGCCGATCGTCACCTCGATGTTGGAAGCGCCTGGTTTCTTCCGAAGCTCCTCGACCATCGGTTCGGAGAAATCTATGCCAACCACCGTCGTTCCCTTCTCGCTCAGAGGGAGGGCGATGCGGCCAGTACCGATAGCGAATTCGACGGCGATTCCGTCCCCAGCGAGCTCCGACAGGAACTCGACCGCTGGATTGACGGCCTCTGGTCCGAATCGATGGTCGGCTGCGTCGTCGTAGACAGCGGCGACGGAGGGCTTCAGGTGTTCGTCGGGCCAAGAGAAATAGTCAGGGTCTGCCACCCGTGCACTGTGGCACGATTCTGACGTCCGACCCGTTGGTTTCCGCAACGGTGAGGGCGCTCAGGCCAGTGCTGCGCCGCCAAAGCTCACACCAAACCGGACGCACCAGATATCGACCTCGTTGTAGACACTGAGATCGACATCGGTCGGGATCTCGTAGTTCTGATCCCCGATGTTGCCCTTCAGATCGCCGAGGTCGATGAAGTCGTTCTCGTCGTTCGGATTGCGGAGGTAGACGTTGAGATCGGGTCCGTTGTCACCCGCGAAATTCTCGAACCGGAGGAACCGAGCTTCCGAACCGTCGTTGAGCACGAGGGCATCGCCAGAGGTTGGATGTTCCCGGGAGAAGAAGTCGCCGGAGAGAAGGGTGATGACCTGACCGGCCTCCCGCTCATCATCTTCGGGATTGCCCTCGGCGTCGGGCCCGGATGCTTCTTCGGCCTCCGTTGTTTCAGCGTTCGTGTCCAGATCTGTCGATGAGGACTCATCTGAATCGGCGGCCGCGTCGTCGCTCGTGGCAAACGGGTCTGCCTCCGCCACTTCGTCGTCGATGAATGCCGTGTGGATTCCGAAGACTCCGAAAGCCAGGAAGCCGAGGAGGGCGAGACCAGCGACGCCGCCGATGGCGAGGGCTGGCTTGTTGCGAAGGATGTTCATGTTCGAGTCAAACCTGCGGGCGGGGACTCTTCGTTCCTAGAGTCCGGGGTGTTCTGTATTCGTTCACAAGTTGACCACAACGCTTCGAGGCCAAACGTCATGGGCACAGCAAATCAGCATGCCGGATCCAAGGGTGTTCGAACGATTCCTATCGAACGGGCGCGCCGGATCGCGTTGGCTGCGCAAGGTTTTACGGATCCTGCGCCGAAGGGTGATCCCACCGTGCGTCACTTCCGACGAGCGCTGGATCGAATGACGATCCTTCAGCTTGACTCGGTCAACGTCGTCGCCCGATCGCACTTTCTTCCAATGTTCGCTCGTCTCGGGGCGTATGACCGCGACAAGCTCGACGCGTGGCTGTGGAGCTCGAGAGAGAACTTTGAGTACTGGAGCCACGTCGCATCCATCACAAGTGTTGAGCATCAACCGAACATCAGATTTCGAATGCAGAAAGCCCGCTGGAAGGGGCTTGCCAAGTTCGAAGAAGACCAACCGGGCTACGTCGATTCGATCGTGAGCGAGATCGCTGCCCGCGGACCGCTTTCGGTGAGTGATCTCTCCGATCCTGGAGATCGCAGTGGTCCGTGGTGGGGTTACTCGAAGGGGAAAATGGCGCTGGAGCTGTTGTATTCAACAGGCCGATTGATGATCGATTATCGAGACAAGAACTTCAAGACCGTCTACGACCTGCCCGAGCGTGTGCTTCCCTCAGAGATTGCGGCTCGCCCGGATCCCGATGATGCGGAGAGCTTCAAGGCGCTCCTGATGTTGGGGGCGAAGAGTCACGGCATCGGCACTGCGACCGATCTTGCTGACTATTTCCGTCTGAAGATGCCAGCGGTTCGCCCGCTCTTGAAGGAACTCGTTGCCGACGGTTCGCTTGAACTTGTTGAGGTACCTGGCTGGAACGACCCTGCCTATCTTCATCCCGAGGCCAAGGTGCCTCGTTCGATCAATGCCAGCACCTTTCTGACACCATTCGACCCTGTGTGTTGGTTCCGACCTCGAGCCGAACGTCTCTTCGACTTTCACTATCGAATCGAGATCTACGTGCCGGAACCCAAGAGGGTCTACGGCTACTACGTACTTCCGTTCCTGCACGGTGACCGACTCGTTGGTCGGGCTGATCTGAAGGCTGATCGGAAGGCCGGCATGTTGTTGGCACGCGGCGTGTTTGGCGAGACACACGCCGACCCCGACGTGGTAGCCCCTGCGATGGCAAAGAACTTGCACGAGATGGCAGCGTGGCTCGGTCTTGACGGTGTTGAGGTTGGCCGGAAGGGCGATCTCGCGACGGCGGTGAGGAGTGCGGCCGGCTAGGCCTGCACTAGGGTCCGAGCCATGCCGACCCTTTCCTTCGATGGAGAAACGCACGACGAGATCGTCCAGAAGGTACGGCGCTACCTCGCATCGGTCGATGGCGAGATTGCGGGTCCCCTTGGTATGGCCGATGTGGTGAATCAGTCCGCTGAGCTCACCAAGGACGCACTCCAGGTCCTCGCTCGGTCCTCTGGGCCGATGCAGGAAACCGAACTTGTGAAAGCGCTCACGACGATGGGGTACAAGGCGACCGAATCGACTCGCTCGGCGACGCTCTCTGGTCTCGACGCGATCGAGACGGCAACGGGCGGATCTGTCGTGCAGAACGTTGCTGAGCAAGGGGCCAAGGCTGTTTGGCAGATCAACTCGGCCATTGCGAAGCAGATCGTGAAGTCGGCGACCAAGCGCGACTGATCTGGGGATCTACCCGAGGAGTTCTAGAACGTCACGACGTCCGGCCGAATCTCGAGGTCGTCAATGGCCGCGTTCATCTGCCCCAGCGTCAGGGGGCGATCGGCCCCCACCGCAGCAGTGATGGCAGCCTCGGTCAGGTTTGTACCAAAGCTGCGCCCTTCGAAGCGTGGCGTTGTCGTGATCAGCTGTCGGACACCACGGCCGGCAAGCCAGTCCACGTTCTCTTCGGTCGTCGTATTCGTGAGAACCGTCTTGCCATCAAGGTTTGCTGGTGCGTGCTTCCCGATGTAGAGAAAGTCGCCGCAAATCAAGTCGGCTTCCGCAAAGCGCTTTTCGTACTTTGGGACGTTGACGGTCTGACTCTCGCCTGTGGGATAGAACCATTTGAGTGGGAGCCGTCCTGCGACAGGAATCGTGAGCTTGGCCATGCGCTTCGCCGAACTCAGCCTTCGCATCGGGATGGGGAGTCCGAGGGCGAACATGAGGTCGCCGTAGATCACCGAGTCGCTCACTTCGTCGACGGCCTCCGCCATTCCCCACCGATCCAGTGCCATGTTGAGGAAGGCCTGTTTGAACCGCGGCTTCGCATCGACGTCCCCAAAGTCCGCGAGATCAAAGACTCGACGCTCGAGTGTCTGCTTGAGTCCGCTGCCGTCGACGAGGGGAGTTTGGGTGACACCATCGATCAACTTGTCGGTCGAACGAAAGTGAAGTGCCTGTCCATCGACGTGGAATGCCATCTCCGTTCCACCGACCGCGAGGACGTCGACCAGACCGTCCAGCTCGCGCAGCAGGCGGTTGTACAGCTTCCAGTCGCCATCAACGCCGCGACGTTCTACTCGTACTTCGACGCCACCGAGTTCGATGGTTACAGCCTTGTCTCGCGTCGAGCTTCCCATGGAGACCGAAACGACATGCTTCATTTGCACACTCTCTCTTAGCGACGACGACCAGCTGCCAGCTGGATCGTCGCCGAATTAGGCGCCCTCGTCGTGGCCCTTATTCGAGGGCCTCGATGGCCATGTCTTCGTAGTGCACATGGGCCAGTGACTCATCGAAGTTTTCAACGAAGAAGCCGATGTCTCCACGCAGGTGGTAGCCCTCGGTGTCGAGCGTGGTGAGTTCCTCACCGTTGAGCATGAAGATCATGGTGGCGCCGTCGAGTCGGATTCGCAGTTCGTCTTGCTCTCCGAACTCAGCCAGATTGGGGGCAGGGCCGGTTGCGATGTCTCGGAAGCCGAGCGAATCGTCGTGCGTGACGTGCCAGGTGGCTTCCCTGGGGTTGATCGTGAACGAGTAGTAGTCGATGCCCTCGGCCCGGAACAGAAGGCCGTACCGGAAGCTGGCAGATTGGGTATCGGTGTGGTCGACTTCGACATTGGTAGTGACCTCCACATCGGCGAAGTTGACGCCACGAGGTGCGAGCACTCTGGCGCCCTCGCCACGAGCCTCGACGTGATAGAAGTCTGGTGGGTGGTAACCCCGGATGTAGTTCTCACCCTCTTCGATGGGCCAACCGCTGGTTGGATCACCAAAGTCATCGACGAGCAACCCGGTGCTGGCGAGCTCTTCCATGGCATCACTGTCTGCTGGCACTGCAGACTCGTCCTCACGGGTATCAATTTGGTCCGCAGCGCATCGGAAGCCGGCTTGGGCAATGAACGTTGCGCTTGTTGGGTCACCAACGAGCCGGTACGCCCCGTCGCGTACCAGCCCGTTGGCGCCACCCCGCAGAACTGCCGATCCGCCATCGACTGATTCGTAGGGGTCGTCGACCCACTCCCACACGTTGCCGACAAGGTCCGCAACGCCCTCAGGTGTGAAGGTCTCCGCTCTCGATCCAACTTCGTGTGTTGCTTCCCCGGTGAGGTCGACGCTCTCGGCGTCGCCTCCCCACGGGTAAAGACGCCCGGAACCGCCGCGAGCAGCTACCTCCCACTCAGACTCGGTGGGAAGTCGCTTGCCTTGACTGGTGCAGAAGGTGCGGGCGTCGTCGATGGTCACACCGGCGACGGGGCGGGTCTCCTCGCCCTCGGGCACCATGAGGCCAGGCCAGGCACTCGGAACGCTGACTTGGCCTTGTTCGACCAGTCTCCCGAAGGCCGCATTGGTGACCTCGAAGGCATCGACGTAGAAGGTGGTGATGTCGGCATCGCGAACGCCGGCGTGGTCCGCATCTGCAGGATCGACGCCAACGCTGTAGGTGCCGCCTCCGATTTCCACCATGTTCTCGCCTGAGGGGATCTCTGGGGCAACAAGGCCGCTGGCTCCACTCACGGCGAGGGGTCCATCGGACGCACTGGCGTTGACGTCGTCCGTCGTGATGACTTCGCCGTCTTCGGTGGCTCCGATGACCACGGGGTCAGCGGTTTCGTCGTCGGTCCCACCGCCTCGGGTCGCGAAGAAGATGCCGCCGAGCGCAATGAGTCCGACCGCAGCGACACCAGCAACGATTCGCATGTCGATGCCCGTTCGTTCCGCAGTGGGCGATGGCGCGGCTGGCGCGGGCATCGGCTGAACGGGAACCGCTGCAGCAGCAGGAGTAGCGGCAGCTGGGACCAAACGCTCGGGTGGAGCCGCTGGAGCGGCCGGTGGAACCGGAGCGGCGGCTACGGGTGGAACGGCTTGTGGCGGAGCAGCGGCCTCGGCTGGAGCGGCGCTGAGAAACGTGTCCGGTGAGTAGAGGGCGGCGCCTTCGGCCACCGAATACTTGGGGTCGGCATCGGCAGCAACGCGAAGGTCGAAGTTCTGTTCAAGCATTTCGCGGATGAGGGGAACACGAGACGATCCGCCAACCAAGAGAAGGTGACTGACCTCGGTGGCCTCGATACCCGCATTGCGAAGACAGCGACGAGTCGCGGCAATCGACTCTTCGATGCTGGGACGGATGAGCCCTTCAAATTCGGATCGGGTCACGATGACGGTGTCGGTCACACCAGGAAGCAGGACGGGGATTGCCGCCTCGTCCTCGACACTCAGAGCCTCTTTTGCATCCCGGCATTCCCGTCGAAGCGCAGCATCGGCCGACGCGAAACCAGGCTGGCGGCTGGCCTCGGTGTATCGATCGCCCAAGTGGAGCTTGACCCGATAGAAGATCGCTTCGTCGAAGTCGATGCCGCCGAGATATTCGACGCCCTCGGGGCGACCGACGAGCTCGAAAGCATCGCCGCGCTTGCGAAGGATCGTGGCGTCGAAGGTGCCGCCCCCGAGGTCATAGATCGTGATGAGCGAACCGTCGTCGACTCGAGACTGGCTTGCATACCGAATGGCAGCCGCCAAGGGTTCGGGAACGAGCTCAACCGGGCCCACGTCGGCAGCATCGATGACGCGCTGGATCGCCTCCATCTTGTGATCGCCCCAGTTGGCGGGGTGGGTCAGCACGGTGCGGTCAGGGGCTGCCCCCTGGCGTTCGGCAACGAGGCCGACGACCCAACTGAGGAACGAACTCATCAGTTCCTCGACCGTGACCTCTTGTCCGCCAGCCCGGATGGAGCGAGCATCGCCGAGGCGTCGTTTGAATTCGCTGACGACGCGCTCTGGATCGCTCATGCCGCGGTGAGCTGCGGTTTCGCCGTGAACGTGCGATCCGTCTTCGCGAAGCAGCACCGCAGTTGGTACCGAGCCAGCTCGCGACCCGAGCGTGACGATCTCGACCTGACCCCCTCGATTCACTGCTGCCGCGGTGAATGTGGTGCCCAGGTCGATGCCCAGTTGATAGCTCATGTGTCCCTCCAGAACTGATCTGGTTTAGCTCAGTTCCCTTACAAAGAAGTCGTCGAAATGAACGTGGGCCTTCGACTCATCGAAGGTTTCCACGTAGAAGCCGGAATCGCCACCACTTCCCGACTCAGCAGGAAGCCGGGTGAGCAGACGGCCGTTCACGACGAAGTCGAAGTTCGAGCCGTCCATGTCGACACGGAGTGTGTCTCTGGCGCCGAATCCCTTGATTGTCGGATCTCGTCCCTCGGTGATCGTGGAGACCGTGAGGACACCGGAGCCGTCATCCTTTGCCTCCAGAACCGCCCATGTTCCCGTACGGGGAGACACGGTGAAGGCAAGGAAGCCCTCTTCGTTCGCTCGGACGGCGAGGCCGTACCGGAACAAGCCCTCATCGGTCCCGGTGTTGTCGACGAGCACGTTGGTCTCCACAGAGACGTCTTTGAAGTCGACGCCGCGGGTGGACAGCACCCACTGGGCAGGTTGCGATGACTCGAGATGGAAGAAGTCCGGCGCGTGGTAGCCGCTGACCTGGGTGTCAATTTCGAGTTCCTGCCAGCCAGATGTCGGATCCGTGAAGTCATCTTCGAAGATAACTGCGCCGAGAGCGGCGGTCGTTCCGGTGCCGGTTTGGGTCTCGAGGACAGCAACGGCGCTGGAATCGAATTGCCCGCCAGGAACCGATGGGTCAACTTCAGCTGCAGCGCAGCGGAACCCAGCCGACGCAACGAGCGTTGGTGTGTCTGGATCGGCGACGAGCCGGAATGCCCCGTCCCGCACAAGTCCGTTGGCGCCACCTCGGAGAATGCGGCGACCCTCTTCGATTTCGGCATAGGGGTCACTCACCCACTCCCAAACGTTCCCCGAGAGGTCGAATACGCCGCTTGCACTGACGTTGTCGGCGATCGAGCCGACCGGGTAGGTGCCGCTTGATGGAAGGGCGACGGCTGATGCATCGTCACCCCACGGAAACAGAGATCCGCCGAGTCCGCGAGCGGATGCTTCCCATTCTTGTTCGGTGGGAAGGCGCTTGTTCAGCGAAGCGCAATAGGTTTCGGCTGCCGCAACGTTGATGCCGTCGACGGGATTCTGCTCTTCGCCGGTCGGGACCTGACCTTGGGCCCAGTCTGCTGGTGCGGAGCTGCCAGTGGCAGCAACGAAGGCGCCGAACTGCTCGTTCGTGATCTCGTATTGATCGATGAAGAACGTGTTGACCTGGGCGACCGTGGCCGGGGCATAGTCGCCCTGTTGATTGAGGCCAAGCGGATAGGAGCCGGATTCGATTTCCACCATGCCTTCGGCACTGGCGAGGGCAAGTGTCGGTGCTTCGGTCGCCGATTCGGAACTGCCACCAGAAATCAGAAGACCGTCGCCAGAATCGGTGGCATTGCCATCATCGGAGCCAGCGACGATCTCTGCTGTTTCGCCGTCGTCTCCGCCGCGGGTGAAGGCGAAAACGCCTCCTCCGACGAGCAGAAGGCCGAGTCCGGCTGCAGCAAGAATGGGTACAAGGTTTCTCTTGGACTCAGCAGCGGGCTGGGTTGGGACGGCGTGCGCTGGTGCCGCAGGTTGGTGCGTGGCGACCGGCTGAGCGGGCGCTGGCTGGACCGGTGCTGGCTGGGCCGGTGCTGTCTGGGCCGGTGCTGGCTGGGCAGGGGGCGGCTCGGTCAGGCGAGGAGGTGGCGCCGCTGGTTGTGCCGGGGCCTGGGGAGCTGGTTGTGGCGGCGTCTGGGCCGCATGCTCAGCGGGCGGTTGTGCTGCAGGCGGGGCGAAGTTGATGGTTTGGGATGGAGGCGCTGCTGGCGCAGCAGTCGGCTGTGCCGGAGAAGTCGCGGCCGGCGGTTGGGTCGCAGGTGGCGGCGAAGCCGCCTCGTCAGGCGGAGCGACTGCGAGCCGGCCCGCAAGTGACTGGGCTGCGAGGGCGGCGCCTCGAGCAATGGGAAATTTCGGATCGGCGTCGAGCGCAACGGGGCGTCCGATTGTGGCGGCGACCTGTTGCTGGACCAAAGGAATGCGGGAGGAGCCTCCAACGAGCAGAACCGCAGCGACCTCGTGCATGCCGACGCCAGATCCACTGATCGCTCGCTCGAGGGCGTGCAGCGATTCGTCGACTCGGTGACGGATCGACTCCTCAAACCGAGTTCTGGTGATTTCGACCTCGGTGTTGACCTGAGGAAGGAGCACCGGGATGGTGGCGACGTCGTCGTTGCTCAGCAATTCCTTGGCGCTGATGCAGTTCTTCCGTAGATTGGCCAGGGCCGGAAGCATGACCTCATCGTTGATCGAGTCGGCGGGCCATTGGTCGCCCAACTCGGTGACGACATGGTTGATCACGGCCTGGTCGAAATCGATCCCACCGAGGTGCTCGACCCCGACGCTGGCCCCGAGCAGCTCGAAGAGTCCACCCTGCTTGCGTAGGACTGCGGCATCGAAGGTCCCACCGCCAAGGTCATACACCGCGACAACAGAGCCATCGTCGATTCGTTCTCGACTGGCATAGGAGATGGCAGCGGCGTGCGGCTCAGAAAGAACGGCCGCGCCGTCCAGGTCTGCAAGTTGGAGAGCCTGTTCGAACAATTCGAGCTTGTACGGGCCCCAGTTGGCGGGATGTGTGGCGGCAACGTATGTAGGCCCATTGCCCATTCGCCGAGTCGCTTCAGACACCACATGGCGGAGCATCTTGGCCATGAGGGCCTGGGCTGAATAGGGAGCGCCACCGATCATGATCGGCTGGGGGTCCCCGAGTCGACGTTTGAATTCGCGGGTGACGTGTGTCGGATCGGTCAATCCCCGTCGGTTGGCGGCATCGCCAACGATCTCGGTGCCGCTTCCAGGGAGGTAGACGGTGGTCGGAATGGAGTCGCCAATCGACCCCAGACTCAGCACTTCAGTTGAAGTCACTCCCGTTGGTCCGAGCTCGGCAATAACCGCGGCCGTATAACTCGTCCCTACGTCAATCCCGAGCGCGTACGTCGCCACAGCGGATGGGCCCTCCCGTCCAGTCGAATTCCGGATCGTATGAGGTTGTAGCACTCGTGCGTGAATCGCGCACCGCGGTGACCATCTCTTCACATTGTTGGCAAGGCGGACTCTTCACATTGTTGGCAGGCAGACAGGCGGTTGTCCGACGGGTGGCAGGGGGCAGAAGAAGCCTTTTCGATCTCAGGTCAATTGTCTGACCCCGGCGGGATTAGCCTGTCAAGCTTCCACAGCGACCGAGGAGACCTCGAGCACATGGCTGAGATCGACATTGGGTTGGGCAAGTCCGCCCGCCAAGGCATCACTCTTGACCAGGTGGCGCTCGTACCGAGTCGCCGCACTCGAGATCTCGACAAGGTGGACCTTTCATGGCAGATCGATGCGTACCGCGTCGACCTTCCGTTTCTAACCTCTCCGATGGACTCTGTGACCACGCCGGAACGAGCTGGCGAGGTTGATGCCCTCGGCGGATTGGGCGTCCTGGACCTCGAAGGAGTCTGGGCCCGACACGAGGACCCCAGCGCGGCGCTTGCTGAAGTTGCCGAGATGGATGACGTCGAGATGGCACGAGCCCGGCTGCGTGCCCTGTATGACGCGCCGGTCAATCACGATCTGGTCACCGAGCGCATCAAGGCAATGCATGCGGCGGGGGCCTACGCCGCTGGTTCGGTCTCTCCAAAGCGGGTCGCGTCGATGGCCGACACTCTGCTGCGGGCCGAACTCGACCTTCTTGTCATCTCGGGCACGGTGATCTCCGCCGAACATGTCTCCGATGCGGATGACACGCTGAACCTCAAACAATTCGTTCGTGAACTCGAGACGCCCGTCATCGTTGGTGGTTGTGCGAGCTATCGAGCGGCCCTGCATCTCATGCGAACGGGTGCTGCCGGAGTCCTCGTTGGCATCGATGGTGGGCGATCGGCCACGACAGGAAGCGTGACGGGAATCGGTTCCCCTCTTGCGACGAGCATCGCTGACGTTCGTGCTGCCAGGATGCGTCACCTCGACGAGACCGGCGTTTACGTCCACGTCATTGCTGACGGTGGACTTCGGTCGGGCGGGGACATCGCAAAGGCGATCGCCTGTGGAGCTGATTCTGTGGTCTTGGGCTCGGCTCTGGCAGCGACCGACGGTGCCCCTGGGGGCGAGTGGCATTGGGGGCGAACGGCCTTTCATCCGACGCTGCCCCAAGGCGACGTGGTTCGCCTTCCGTCGGCAGGCACCCTTGCCGAAGTCGTGAGCGGCCCGACCGAACGCACGGATGGTAAAGCCAATCTGTTTGGAGCTCTGCGCCAGTCCATGGCCGCACTCGGCTTCGAAACGGTGAAGGAACTACAAAGTGCGGAGCTGGTGATCACGGGTGGCTGACGGCACCGCATCTGCCCCCGAACAAGTTGTCCTCGTTGTCGATTTTGGGGCCCAATACGCCCAGCTGATCGCTCGACGGGTCCGCGAACTCAATGTCTATTCAGAAATCGTTTCGCACACGATCACTGCGCAAGAGATCGCGGAACGTAAGCCGTCTGCTCTCATTCTCTCGGGCGGACCCGCAAGTGTTCGAGTCGAGGGCGCGCCGCAACTCGATCCGGCGATCTACGACCTGGGGATCCCGACCTTCGGCATTTGTTACGGGGCACAGCTCCTGGCCCAGCAGTTGGGCGGCGAGGTCAGTCGATACGACCAGGGCGAATACGGCCGCACGACCTTGCGACGGACCGATGGCGTGGAGTCAGTTCTGCTGCACGACGGAATCGATGCGGAACACACCGTGTGGATGAGTCACTTCGATGCCATCACCGAACCGCCGACCGGGGCGACCGCGGTTGCTTCAACAGCAAACGCGCCGGTGGCGGCGTTCGAGGATGTTGTTCGACGAATCTACGGCGTGCAGCATCACCCCGAGGTCGTGCATTCAGAGTTCGGTCAGGCGGTTCTCGAGCAGTTTCTGTGGCGCGAAGCTGCGATCGAACCGACCTGGACAATGGGGTCGATCATCGATTCTTCGATCGAGGCCATCCGCGCTCAGGTCGGCGATGGTCGAGCGATCTGCGGTTTGTCGGGCGGTGTTGACTCTGCTGTTGCCGCAGCGTTGGTCCATCGGGCGATCGGCGATCGATTGACCTGTGTCTATGTCGATACCGGGTTGATGCGTCTGAATGAGTCTGACCAAGTGGTCGAGACGTTCGAGAAGCACCAAGGCATCGAGCTCATTCACGTCGACGCTGCGGCTCGGTTTTTCGAGCCATTGGCGGGCGTGACCGAACCGGAAGCCAAACGCAAGATCATTGGCGAGACGTTCATTCGGGTCTTCGAAGAGGCAAAAGCCGGTCTTGGCGACGCCGCCTTCCTCGTCCAGGGCACGCTGTATTCCGACGTGGTCGAGTCGGGTACCGGTGACACGACAGCGACGATCAAGAGCCACCACAACGTTGGCGGTCTTCCCGACGACGTCGACTTCGAACTGGTTGAGCCGCTCCGCAACCTCTTCAAGGATGAGGTGCGTCGGGTGGGCTCAGAACTCGGACTTCCCGACGAGATCGTGTGGCGTCAACCCTTTCCCGGACCCGGTCTTGGTGTCCGGATCATCGGCTCGGTGACGCCGGAGAAGGTCGCGATCCTTCAACACGCCGACGCCGTGGTGCGAGACGAGATCAACAAGGCAGGTCTGGAACGAGAGATCTTTCAGAGCTTCGCTGTGTTGGCCGACATTCGAACCGTTGGGGTGATGGGCGATGAGCGCACCTATGCCCATCCGATCATCATTCGTGCCGTCAATTCTGACGACGTGATGACGGCTGACTGGTCGCGGCTGCCTTACGATCTGCTCGAGACGATGTCGAACCGCATCATCAATGAGGTCGATGGGGTCAACCGCGTGGCCTATGACATCACGTCGAAGCCGCCGGGCACGATCGAGTGGGAGTAACAAACGGCGAGGGCGATTCCTAGAAGCTCGCGTTTGTCTCGACTTGACGCCAGCTCGCAGGAAGCGTGAACCGCGCTGCCCCCGCTTGATCGGTGAGCAGATCAACGATCTGCTCCAAGCTCTTGGCCGGGGAGTAGTGCCAACCCTGGATCACGTTGAATCCAAGGCCTTTCGCCGTTTCCAGTTGTTGCATGGTCTCGACGCCCTCGGCGACGACGCCGAGATCGAGTTCGGCTGCGAGTGCCACGATCGCTTTTGCGATCGAGTGATCCGATGACCCGTTTGTGAGATTGGCGATAAAGCTGCGATCGACTTTGACAATGGAGAGCGGCAGGTCACGTAGATGTGCGAGCGATGAATACCCGGTGCCAAAGTCGTCGAGGGCCAGGCGAATTCCAAGCGCTGAGATCTGATCCAGAGCGGCTAACGCTGGCGGCCCGGCCTCGAATGCTGCGCTTTCAGTTATCTCCACGCAGATCGACGTGGGATCGACCCGGTGCTTCTTCATCACTTCGCCGAGCTCTTCTGCGAACCCCGTCTGCAGGATGCTCAGGCCAGAGAAGTTGCACGCAACCGTGAGACCCGGTGCGAGCGTGTTGAACACCGCTGCGGCTTGGCACGTCAGCTCGAAGGCCTGGCGGTCAAGCTCCCACACGAGCCCTGACCCGGACGCGGCATCCACAAAGCCTTCGGGTCCCACGAGGGTGCCGTCGGCTGCGCGGCATCGGGCAAGCGACTCGAATCCGATCAGCTTGTTGTCATCGGCTGAGACAAGAGGCTGGAAGTGCATGACAAGGCCGTCTTCGTCGAGAGCTCGGCGCAACATACGTCGCTGGTCTTCGGCGATGCCGACTTCGCGGGCCAACTCTTCGTCGAAGATCTCGACGCGATTCCGCCCCTTGGCTTTGGCGGAGTACAGCGCGACGTCCGCGGCTCTCAAGAGCGAGTCTTCCTCCAGCTCGGTGGGGCTCTGGATCGTGAGCCCGATCGATGCAGTCAGCACGAACTCGTGGTCTACGGTGCGGACCGGCCGGGTCAGCCGACGGCGAATTGCATTGGCAACTCGTAACGCTTCCTCGGTGCTGGTGGTTTCGAACACAACGACAAACTCGTCGCCGCCGAGACGCACGACGAGGTCTTCGGGCTTGCGGCCCTGAGAGATGAGATCGGCGACACCGCGAATAACTGCATCGCCGGCGCGATGACCATGTGTGTCGTTGATCACCTTGAAGTTGTCGAGATCGATGAGGCAGCCAGCGATCAGCGTCGCAGCATCGTCGCTTCGACGATGTTGGCGGCGGAGGCGGCCGAGATGATCGTCGAGTTGTCGGCGATTGGCCAGACCAGTCAGCTGGTCGTGCAACGCCCGAGTTCGCATCTCGCGTTCGGCGCGACGAGCGGCAGTCACATCGTGCACGCCGATGGATGTGCCGATGGTCTTGTCATCGATTCCGATGACGGGTCTGCCAGAAAGCTCGAGATTTCGGTATTCGCCGTCAGCAACGACGACGACGTCTTCCTTGGTGATGATGGAGCCGGCAAGAAGGCGACGGATGGGATGACGTTTGCCTTCCAACAAGCGTGACTCCGCATCGCGGAACGCAATGTCCTCGGGCTTGAGCCCCGCAAGCGGGACGCTGCTGGAGAGTCCGAAAATCTGTCGGGCCGCCGAGTTCACGACGATGATTGACCCCACTGCGTCGGTGGCGATGATCCCGTCGTGAAGTTGCTCGACCATGGCCTTGGACACTCGCTCGGCGCGCTCCAAGGTCGATTCGAGTTCGAGGTCGTGGTCGCCGTTTCGGAGGGAGAGGACCATGCCGCCCACCTGGGGATCATTGGTCATGTCGCGGCCGGTGACTTCCAACCGAACATATT
This sequence comes from uncultured Acidimicrobiales bacterium, assembly GCA_937930695.1. GTDB lineage: Bacteria > Actinomycetota > Acidimicrobiia > Acidimicrobiales > SZUA-35 > CALEWY01. The sequence continues at coordinate 52,360 of CALHCB010000029.1, forward strand.
CACCAGCACCATTGAGAACTCGGCCGACGAATCTGTAGACGAGGTCCCGATTGGAGAGACCAACCATCGCCTCCGCAGCAGCATTGACATCTCCTGGGTGGAGAAGGTCGATGGCGCTTGTCCCGATGAGCTCGACGGGGCTTCTGCCCATTTGAATGGCAACCGCTTGATTGGCGTACCGAATGATCCACTCGTGGTCCATGACGATGACGGCATCGCGAAGGCTCTCGAGAACGTGGGCTTCCAGTGTCCCGTCACTCGCGCTCTGGTGAGCGACGGATGCGCACATCCTCGCCAGGCCATGGAAGATGTCAGGTTCCGTCGTACCGATCGGTCCGAAGACAGTCAGCGCACCCGCGGGGTCGCCATGCCGGTCAGAGATGGGAAAACTGACGCTCTGCCCGTCGGCCTGATGGCCGGCGGCGCCGTTCATGATGGCGGATTCGGTGGGCGTGTAGGAGCGTGGTTGGAGGAGGTTCGAACCGATCGATCCGACGACTGATGCCCGGGCATCATCGAACACGATGACTTCAGCTTCTGCGTTCGTCAGACGACCAGCAATCCTGACGACTTCGATGACCGAAGGGTGTCCGGACAGCAGGGACATCAGGGAGTCCGAATCGCCCCCTCTGGACTTCATGGTGTACTCATCGGCCTGAGCGCCAGAAAGGTGACTGTTCGTCCGATGATTCATTGCAGGAGATCAAGGAGAACGGGGAGGCATCGCGGAAATATGCCGCCCAGCTTGAAGTCATGCGCATGAGGAAGAAGTCGGCAAGAACAGCCGTTTTCTGAACTCTCAAAACCCAAGGTAGGGGGTCCCGGTTTGCGCTAGCGAGCGGCCGGACCGAGATACATGAGTCCGATGACCCACAGCGCCACAATGACGAGCACCGCACCTGCAGCGGTAAAGCGGCGGCGGCTCTGACTCGCCCACTCTTCTTCGGCCATCGCCCGAACGTCTCCGTCCAGTCGCGACATTCGCAGTTCGCGCATGAGGAACGGTGTGGTGATGACCGCAGCGAGGGCAAGAAGTCCGACGAAGAACCATAAGAGAGCCGCGAGCCATATGGCGGGCGTTTGGCTCATGGCCCAACGATTACTTGCCCGACCAATTTGCCACCTGGCCAGGGGTGCCCCGCTTGGCATGTCAGCCCGGGATCGGGCGTTCGCGATGCAGTCCTCGGCCTCGTCAAACCACCCAAGGCCGGCGAAGCTTGCGCCGAGTTGCCACCAGCCGTCTGGCGAATCTGGTGCGAGACGAATTGTGTGCCTCGCCGCGTCGTCGGCGGCTCGGTAGTTGTTGTGGGCGAGATAGTGAGAACTGAGGGCCGACCAGCCAAGAGCTTGGGCTGGGTCATCGAGGTTGGATTCGGCGATCGTGGCGTCGTTCTGCTCGTTGAGGCGTGTCTTCAGTCTGCTGGCGGCGGCCCCTCCCGTCTTTCGCCACGGCCGGTTTGCCCCGGCAATGGTGAGAATGACGTCAGCCTCGAGATCGTCCGGGCGTAGACGTCGCAGCGATTCCGCCACGCGAAACGCCTCGCTCCAACGCCGTTGCTCCAGCAGTTCGAACGCTTCGATGCGAAGTGATTCGCCAGCCTGGGGTCGTTGCGGATGCTGCTGGTCCAGAACTGGAGCAGGTGGTTGCTCCATCTTCGGCACACGAGCGGAGCGTGTTGGAGCGGCTGAGGAGGCGACCTCGCCAGCGCGTTCGGCCAAAATGACGGGAGATTCGGTCGCTGACGACTTCACCCGTTCCCATCGGTCGACTCATCCAGGATGTGAACCGGCCGATAGCGAACTGGTCGTCGTTCGCCTGTGGTGGATGGACCGTCAGGGTCGGGCACTAGGGTTGAATCGATGGCGGATCCCGTGCCCGATGCAACTCCTCAGTCGTCAGAGGCTGCTGGCCTCGCTGGCTCTCCCCGGCTCTTTGAAGGCTTGAATCCTGACCAACTGGAGGCCGTGACACACACGGGTGGGCCGCTTCTGATCGTGGCAGGGGCGGGTTCGGGAAAGACACGTGTCCTCACTCGTCGAATCGCCTGGCTGATCGACGAAGGTCATTCGCCTTTTGAGATCCTGGCCATCACCTTCACCAACAAAGCGGCAATGGAGATGAAGAACCGGGTGCAGGCCTTGATCGGACCTGTCGCTCAGAAGATGTGGGTCTCGACCTTCCACTCGGCGTGTGTGCGAATTCTCCGTCGGGAAGCAACGGCACTGAACTATCCATCGAACTTCACGATCTATGACCAGGCAGATGCACAACGATTGATCGGGTATGTGCTTCGAGATCTCAATATTGATCCGAAGCGATTTCCGCCTCGTTCGATCCACAACATGATCAGTGCCGGGAAGAACGAAGGGCTGAGCCCCGAGCAATATGGCGACGCGGCATCTGTGCCGCCACAAAAAAAGGCTGCCGAGGTCTATCACGAATATCAGCGACGCTTGGTTAAAGCTGGAGCGATGGACTTCGACGATCTGCTGCTCAATGCCACCACGCTGCTCCGAGAGAACCCTGCTGTCACCGAGACCTACCGCCGTCGCTTCCAGCACCTGCTCGTCGATGAGTATCAAGACACCAACCCGGTGCAGAACGAGTTCGTGTTGAAATTGGCGGACCAGCATCGTCAGGTCACTGTTGTGGGCGACAACGACCAATCGGTCTACCGATTCCGCGGCGCCGACATTCGCAACATCATGCAGTTCGAGGAAGCGTTTCCCGATACCACGGTGATCCTGCTCGAGCAGAACTATCGCTCGTCTCAGACTATTCTCGACGCGGCCAATGCGGTCATAACCAACAACTTCGGGCGGAAGCCCAAGAACCTCTGGACCGAGGCGGGACCCGGCGAGAAGATCGTCCGTTATCACGCCGACGACGAAGTGGACGAGAGTCAGTTCGTGGCCAACGAGTTGGCCAGACTCCACGACGGTGGTGACCACCGGTGGGGCGACATGGCGGTGTTCTATCGCACCAATGCGCAGAGCCGGGTGCTCGAGGAATACCTGATGCGGGTGGGGATTCCCTACAAGGTCATCGGCGGCACTCGGTTCTATGACCGCAAGGAGGTCAAGGATGCGGTTGCATATCTGAAGGCCGTGGCCAATCCGGCGGATGAGGTCTCACTCAAGCGAATTCTCAATACACCAAAGCGTGGTATCGGGGATACGTCGATCGCCAAGATCGATGCCTTTGCCCAGGTACATGGCTACACGTTCTATCAAGCACTCGAACGGGCAGACGATGCCGGGGTTTCCGGCACGGCCGTCAAGGGAATTGCCTCATTCTTGTCGTTGCACCAGTCGTTCGAGTTGCAACTCAAGAAGGGCCCTGCTTCGACGCTCGAGGCGATTCTGCGAGACACCGGCTACGTCGCCGAACTGGAAGACCAGCGATCGGTCGAAGCCGAGAGTCGAGTCGAGAACCTCCAGGAACTCGTCGGTGTGTCGCGCCAGTTCGAAACAGTCGACGAGTTTCTCGAACAGGTCAGCCTGGTCTCGGACGCAGATGCCGTCGACGATGAGGATGCCGCTGTCATCTTGATGACGCTTCACGCGGCCAAGGGCCTTGAGTTCCCCGTCGTGTTCGTCCTGGGTCTCGAGGATGGGATCTTCCCTCACATGCGAGCGCTCACCGATCCCGACGAACTCGAGGAAGAACGGCGGCTCTGCTATGTCGGTATCACCCGAGCCGAGGAGCGGCTTTACCTCACCAACGCGTGGAGTCGGATGCTGTTCGGCCAGAGTCAGTACAACCCGCCGAGCCGCTTTCTGGATGAGATTCCTGAAGAACTCCTCACCGAGGCAGACGGAAGCCGAGGAAAGGGCCGCCGTCTGGCCGCGACGACGTTCGGGGGAAGTGGCACCTCATCGTCTCGCATCGGCGAATCCCGCAACCGGATGGTCGATTCAGCCCTGAAGCCCACAGGTCCTTCACTCTCCGGAGCGGAAGAGATTGGCCTCAAAACCGGTGATGATGTCCGCCACAACAAGTGGGGCGAAGGCGTGATCCTCGACATCCGCGGCAATGGGGACAAGGCCGAGGCTGTCGTTCGGTTCCCCGACATCGGCGAGAAGACACTCTTGCTTGCGTGGGCCCCACTCGAAAAAGTTTGACTACAGCAGCGGCCGTTTACAGCGATTTCTCGTGCTCTTGGGCCCAGTACGGCACGAAGCCGTCGGTTCCCGTTTCGAGGTAACGAGTATGGGAGACGATTCCCGCCTCGTTGCACCGCAGGATCTGGTAGCCCGGGGGATCAAGAATCAGAGAAATGGGGCCGCCTGGTTCCAGATCGAGATCGACGTGTTGCACCGTTGACAGGCCGACTTGGGCTGGCACGCCGCCGACACTCGACGAGATGGGCCGGTGAAAGTGTCCGGCCACGACACGATCCACCTCGGCAAGCTCGCGGTCGGCCAGCACCGTCGCGAGTCGGTCGAGCCCCACGAATCCTGACCGATCCATCCACTCGATGCCGGTGAGGAACGGCGGATGGTGAGTGGCAAGAAGAGTCGACCCTTCGTGCTCCTTGCTCAGTACTGCGCGGAGCCACGATTCGCGCTCGTCGTCGAACTCGGCACCGGACTTGCCAGGAATGGTCGTATCGAGGCCGATGATGCGCACGTTGTCGACGACGGTCACCCAGCTCGCATGGTCACTGTCGGCCCAGGGAATGTGCCCGAACGTTTCCTTCATTCGGGTGCGATCGTCGTGATTGCCGGGAATGGGGAGAAAGGGTGCTTGGAGGTCAGAGAGCAAACCAGCGAGCGTCTCGTATTCCGCCGCTGATCCCCAGTTGACGAGATCACCGGTGCCAAGCACCACATCGATCGTTGGCTGTTCGCCGTTTACCATGGCGACCGCCTGGGCAAGGCGCCCGTTGTTGTCGACGAACAGCTCTTCGTCTGTCTCGGGGTGGACAACATGTGTGTCGGTGAGCTGAGCGATGAGAACTGCGGGCACGTCTGATGTTGGCACGAACTCAGCCTTCCACGGTGGTCGAGCTGCGATCAGCTGCGTTGATATCGATCGACAGAATCCCGTCTTGGTCGATCTCGACCGGATAACGAGGTAACCCTGTGCCGTCTGCGGGGAACAGTTCGCCCCCACATGGTTCGAGAAATTCCTCGGTCTCTGGCTGCCATTCGAGGGTGCAATTGCGAGCCGCGTCGAGCGGGCGAGCGGCAAAGGCAATCCAGCCGCTTTCCTCGTTGTCGCCGACGTGTTGAAGAATCACATCACGGTCTCGGCTGGCAACGTCGCTGAACAGTATGGGGCCCGTGTCTTCGACCGAGGCGGCAAGATCGTCGGTCGGACCTGCGACAAAGATGGCGCCTGCCCCAAGAAGTTCTCCCCCCGAGTCTTGGACAAGGTTTCCCTGACGCAGGATGAGGAATGCGATGGCTGCGAAGCCTGCAAAGCCGGCAAACATCACAATGAAAGCCTGGCGACCTTGCCCCGAACCACCCTCAGCGACAGGCATGGTTCATCCTCGTACCAAAATGAGTGGCGATCGAACTCGGTGTGTTGGTGGGCACGGCCCTAGTATCGCCTCGAACCAGTTGAGACCCACGAGCGGAGGCTACGGGTGGACCTACTCGAGTATCAAGGCAAGCAGTTTTTTGCGTCATACGGGATTCCCGTGTCAGACGGAGAAGCCTGTCAAGACGTCGACACAGCTGTCGCAGTAGCCGACCGTGTCGGCTACCCAGTCGTGGTGAAGGCGCAGGTGCATACCGGCGGCCGCGGCAAGGCTGGCGGCGTCAAGTTGGCAGAGAATGCAGATGAGTGCCGCGAGCACGCATCGAACATCCTCGGGCTCGACATCAAAGGCCACATCGTCGAGACGATTTGGATCGAGAACGCATCGGACATCGCTGAGGAGTACTACGCGAGTTTCACGCTCGATCGTTCGGCGAAGAAGCACCTCGGGATGTTGTCCGCAGAAGGCGGCGTCGAGATCGAGACGGTGGCTGAAGACAATCCTGATGCCATCGCCAAGATCCATATCGATCCGGCCGAAGGACTCTCCGAGGAGGCCTGTCGCGCATGGGTCGAGGCCGCGAACCTCAATCCTGCGGCCAACGATGGAACGGTCGACATTCTTCTCAAGCTCTACACCGCCTACACCAAGGGTGATGCGGACTTGTGTGAGATCAATCCGCTCATCCTCAAGCCAACGGGCGAAGTCCACGCGCTTGATGCCAAGGTGAGCCTGGACGGCAGCGCCGTCTTCCGTCACGAGGAGTACGTGCAGTACGAGGCCACGCAGCCACGCGATGAACGCGAAGAAGCTGCCCACGAAAAGGGCCTGCAGTATGTCGGGCTCGATGGATCAGTCGGCGTTATCGCCAACGGTGCAGGATTGGCAATGAGCACGGTCGACGTCATCAATCAGGTCGGTGGCGAACCAGCCAACTTCCTCGACATTGGTGGCGGCGCGAATGCGGACGTCATGGCTGGCGCACTCGAGGTCATCAACAACGATCCGAAGGTGAAGTCAATCTTCATCAATATCTTCGGCGGCATCACCCGAGGTGAAGAAGTGGCCAACGGCATCATCGAAGCTATGGCTCGCGTCAACATCGATTCGCCGATCGTGATTCGACTGGACGGAACAAATGCCGATGAGGGTCGAGCCATTCTCGAGCCCGCCCTCAACGACAAGTTGATGATGGAATCGACCATGCTCGACGCGGCTCGCAAAGCCGTCGAGCTGGCGAGCTGAGGAGACGAATCATGAGCATCTTTCTCGACGAGAACACCAAGGTCGTCTACCAGGGACTGACCGGCTCGACCGGTCGGTACTACGGCAACTTGAACAAGGAGTACGGCACTCAGGTGGTCGCCGGAACTCATCCGAAGAAGGCCGGCACCGACGTCGACGGCATTCCGATCTTTGCATCGGTCGCCGAGGCGAAAGCCGAAACTGGCGCGACCGCATCGTGCATCTTCATTCCTGCTCCCGGAGTACGTGGAGCAGTTCTCGAAGCCGCCGAAGCTGGTCTTGAGCTAGTGGTCTGCATCACCGAGGGCGTTCCCGCTCACGATGAAGCTGAGTTCTTCAACATTCTGAAGCGAGACTTTCCAGGAACGCGCTTGCTGGGACCCAACTGTCCCGGTCTGATCTCACCCGGAAAGGCCAACGTGGGAATCACGGCTGGTCATATCGCCAAGGCTGGCGGGCCAGTTGGCATCGTGAGCCGTTCGGGCACGCTGACCTATCAGGCGCTCTATGAACTGCAACAGCAGGACATCGGAGTGACAACCTGTGTTGGTATCGGTGGCGATCCGGTTCCGGGAACCAGCTTCATTGATTGCCTCGAGGCATTTGAGGCAGATCCAGACACCAAAGCCGTGATGATGATCGGCGAAATCGGTGGGTCGGCTGAAGAAGAAGCAGCCGACTACATCAAGAATCACATGAGCAAGCCGGTTGCCAGCTACGTCGCTGGCGTCACTGCGCCTCCTGGCAAGAAGATGGGCCACGCGGGCGCCATCGTGTCGGGCGGCAAGGGCACGGCGAAGGCCAAGATGGAAGCCCTCGAGGATGCCGGAGTCAAGGTTGGTCAGAACCCAACCGAGGCTGGCGAACTCATGGTGGAGATCGTCGCCAACCTGTAATTCGATCGGGAGGATCCGGATGGCGATGCTCGCTCTGGTCTCAGAGCGCATCGCCCCGGATCGACCCCGGAACTGCTTCACTGTCCCGGTGCACAAAGCGGCGGCAGTCCTCGTTGGTATCTGTCTCCTCTGCGCTGCTTGTGTGACGGGTGAGCGCCCCGTTCTCACGGGCGAGATGCTCCCGTCAACAACGATGCCTGAGGACGAGCAAGGAGCACTCCCAGCGGCGAGTGAGACGACCACATCGGTTGCCGAGCCCACGGTGAGCGAACAGGTTGCTCGAGAGGATGCTCGGGCCTTGGTAACACCAACTGGTGTCATCGTCCCAGTCCTCGAGGTGACCCCCGAAGAGTTTGTGATCCGCACCCCATGCGGGGAGACGTCGTCGCTGACGCTTGGCACGCCAATCGCTGTCGCCCGGGTTGTGCTGGACCCCGGGCACGGTGGCGAGGAGAGTGGCGCGGTCGGGCCCAATGGGCTGCAAGAGAAGGATCTCAACCTGGAGATTGCGCAACGAGCAATGCGCAAGCTCGAAGAGCGCGGGATCTCCGTCGTTCTGGCTCGTACGGACGACTACCGGATTCCGCTTTCGACCAGAGCGGAGATCGGCAATCGACTCGGGGCCGAGGTCATGGTGTCCATCCATCACAACGCACCCAACTGGCTCGATTCGAACATTCCAGGGAGCGAGATCTTCGTGCAGAGTGGATCCACTGAGTCGCGACGCCTCGGCGGCCTTCTCTACGAAGAGATCGTTGGGGCACTCCTGCAGTTCGACGTTGCGTGGACGACGAACGACGATGCGGGCGCTCTTGCCGTGCTGAACAGCGACGGAGAAGACGCTTACGGCATGATCCGCCGACCGGAAATGCCCGCTGTCCTGGCGGAGTTCGGCTACTTGTCAAACCCGGCGGAAGCCGACCTATTTCTCACTGATGAATATCGTGACGTCGCCGCCGAAGCGTTGGCAGCAGGGATCGAGCGATACCTGTTCACGGACGATCCTGGCTCTGGGTTCGTAGATGAGCCTCGAATCTTCACTCCAGATGGCAGTACGGGGGGTTCTGGCGGCTGCATTGACCCTCCTCTCGAATAGACAGATAACGTCGTCGACGTGCGCGCCTTGCTGTCCGTCTATGACAAAACCGGAGTAGCAGAATTCGCTGCTTCCCTCCACGAACTCGGAGTTGACCTCGTCTCCTCGGGAGGGACTGCCCGGGTGATCGCCAAGGCAGGGATTCCGGTCACTGACGTCGCAGATTTCACAGGGTTCCCTGCCATGCTCGGTCACCGGGTCGTGACGTTGCACCCCAACGTGCACGGCGGAGTGCTTGCTGACCGCCGAGATCCTGCGCACGTACGAGATCTCGAAGAGCACGGCATCGATTTGATCGACATTGTCGTGAGCAATCTCTACCCGTTCGGGGCCGACCCATCGTCATTCGACCACGCCGGTGATTCCTCAGCGTCCTCAACCGACTTGATCGACATCGGCGGCCCGACGCTGATGCGGGCGGCCGCAAAGAACAACGAGTACGTCACCGTGCTTGTCGATCCGACTGACTACCAGTCGGTGCTCGATGAGCTCAAGGCAGGGCGAACAACGACGCCGACGACCCGTCGCCGGCTGGCTCGGAAGGCCTTTGCGCATACCGCGGCGTACGACGCTGCGATCGTGCAGTGGTTCGATGCGGAGGAGCAGGTGCTTCATCCTGCGGAGACCCTTCCCCCAACCGTGCACCTTGCCCTCGAGCGCCGGGACGAGCTTCGCTACGGCGAGAACCCTCATCAGCGCGGTGCTCGCTATGGCGTCAAGAACCAGCCGAGCTGGTGGGACAGTGTGACCCAACACAGTGGACTCGCTCTGAGTTACCTCAACATCTTTGATGCAGATGCCGCGTGGCGCCTGGTGCACGACCTGGGTGAAGACCCAGCGGCGGTGATCATCAAACACGCGAATCCCTGTGGCGCAGCTGCCCACCTCGATCTCGCAGCGGCATACGCCAACGCCTTTGCCTGTGACCCTCGGTCCGCATTCGGAGGCATCGTTGCCCTCAACCGAGTTGTTGACCTCGACACCGTTGCGGAGATCGAGGGTGCGGCCCAGGCCGACCTGATCATCGCTCCTGGATTCGCCGAGGGCGTCGTGGACCGCATCATCGCGAAGCGAAAGACCACGCGGATTCTGCAGGCAACGCCCCCGCCAGCAGCTTCGTTGTCGATCCGCCAGCTGTCCGATAGCTACCTCGTGCAGGAGCCCCACCACTTCGGGTCACAACCGGCTGACTGGCAAGTGGTCTCAAAGGTGGAGCCCACCGCCGAACAGCTTCGGGACGCGGAGTTTGCGTGGCGAGTGTGTGGCCATGTCACGTCGAACGCCATCGTGCTCGCGAAGGACGGCACGTCGTGGGGCATCGGGGCAGGCCAGCAGAACCGAGTCGAGTCCGGCGAGATCGCAGCCGCGAAGGCAGATGGTCGCGCAGTAGGCGGGGCATGCGCCTCGGACGCCTTTTATCCATTCGCTGACGGAATCGATGCCGCTGCCGCGGCGGGCGCCGCCATTGTGATTCAGCCTGGTGGTTCGGTTCGCGACGAGGAGGTCATCGCCGCAGCAGATGGACACGGCCTGGCGATGGTGTTCACCGGAGAGCGTCAGTTTCTCCATTAAAGGGTTGCTCCCGTTGCTCCGGGGCTACGGCGCGTGATATCCGAATTGATCGATCAATCCGGCGCGACCAGTGTCCGTGAGTTGCAGGCCTCGGCGAGTCGCGCTCCGGAGGAACCAACGCTGTTCGATCATGATGTCGAGCAGCTGGGCTGGCACGCCGCCGGCAAGGTGCGTCTTGCGTTCGCTCCAGTCCAGGCATCGTCGAAGCGCCGGCCGACCTGAGATTGCCTTGGTCACGAAGCCCAGTTCAGAGAAGAGGTCTTCGCCAGAGCTCGTGAGGTGTGCCGCGGTGTCGATGTACTCGACCAGCCCCTTGTCCACGAGATGATCGGTCAAGCCGACTGCGACGGTTCCGGCAAGGTGGTCATAGCAACTTCGGGCATAGGCCAAGTCAGCCGGCACTTTTGATGATCGCTTGACTGGCTGCCCACCACCGAATTCAAAGACGGCCTCCAGCACGCTGGCGACCTCGGCATCCTTCATTCGGTAGTAACGGTGGCGCCCCTGCGCTTCCACGACGACGAGGCCGCCATCGAGAAGCTTCGAGAGATGCTCACTAGCCGTTGAGGCGGCTACACCGACATGGCGATGGAGTTCCGTGACGGTGTAGGCCCGGCCATCGAAGAGTGCATCGAGAAGCGCAACTCGGGTTGCGTCAGCCAGCAGCTGACCAAACTCGACAACGTTTTCAGTAGCCATTTCTTGATCGTAGGTCGACAACGTTTCGGCTATCGGCGAAATGTTGTCGTGCACACTCACTTCATGAGTGCTGTCACCTTCTCATCCCGAACTGATGTTGAGCATGTTCTCAGCTCAAGTGACTTCGAGCCGCCGCCTGGTCGCTCGACGGACGGATCGGTTGCCGGACTGCGGGCCGCGATGGCTCGGTTCAGTGGTGAGGCAGATCATACGCACCGGCGGGCCGCCGTGGAGTTGGCGGTGCGCCTCATTTCTGACTTCCCGTTCGCCCTCGATGCGGAGCGACGCACCCTGGATGTTCTGGCTTCAGGTGAACGTGTCGAAACGATGGCTGATCTCGCTTTTGTCGTGCCGACGGCAACGCTGGCGAACGCCCTACTTGCATCGTCGAAGCACCAAGACCCACTCACACTCGGTTCGATCCGTCGCGATGTCTTGGCAGTCGTTGAGGTTGTTGGCCGGCAGCTGGGTTCGAACGATGCGGCCGACGACGCCGCAGATCGGCTTCGAGATCGTTTCCACGATCACCCGGCGGGACCGGTGGCTCCGATCTCCTTGCTCTATCAGAATCACGATGCGACCGCCGCCCTTCTTGGTGCCACGATTATCGCCAACCATCGGGGATGGCCACGACGGTGTTCGCTCGCTCGAACTGTCCGGGTTGCGATCCGTCCGACCACAGTCGGCGGGACGGCTATCGCAGAAGGAGACGCGGTCTTGCTCGATTTGGAATCGACGGAGCTGGAGTTCGGTGCTGGTCCACACCAGTGTCCTGGTCAGCGTGTGGCAGAGCAGATTGTTCTCGGCGTCACGACCGCTCTCGAGCGCTCGCAGTATGGCGTTGTTCGCAGTCTTGTGGAATTCCACGACGATGGTCGACCGAGCCGCCTTCCGATGGAACCCGTGTCAACTGTCTTGCCGTATCGTGGGAGCCCACCTACAGTCGACTGACAACACGGTCGTGGATGCGCGTTGCGTCTGCGGGTGTCGACGTCTCGATGTAGCGAGACCGTCCACCGCCGGCACCGTGCAGGAACCAACGACATACGGAGGCCATCATGGCTCGTATCGGTGACCTGCTGACTGCCACGCGGACAGTCAGCTTCGAGTTTTTTCCACCATCCACAATCGAGGGTGCCGTTCAGCTGAACTCGACCCTGAACGAACTTGCGGCGCTTCGGCCTGATTTCCTCAGCGTGACCTATGGCGCGGGCGGGTCGAGTCGAGAACGAACGTTGGACACTGTCCTTGCCATCGCTCGTGAACGCCAGACGACTGTCATGGCGCACTTGACCTGCATTGGGCACACCGTTGCACAAGTCGACGCCATGCTCGACATCTATGCCACCAACGGCGTTGCGAACATTCTGGCCCTCGCAGGAGATGCACCCGATGCGGAAACGTCAGCGACGGGGCACTTCCACTACGCCAGCGATCTGGTGCGACATCTGCGTCGAGATGGACGTTTCAGCATCGGAGTAGCCGCTCATCCGGAAGGCCATCCCAGATCTCGGTGCGTGCGGACCGACCGCCGGCTGCTTGCCGCGAAGTTGCAGGATGCCGACTTCGCTCTGACCCAGTTCTTTTTCGATCCGGCCGACTATTTCTCGATGGTGGAAGACCTCGGGAAGCTGGGCTGTACCAAACCGATCATCCCCGGTGTGATCCCGATTCTCAACGCGGGACAGGTGAAGAAGTTCGCGACGATGGCCGGTGCGACGATCCCACCGTCGATCATCAAGCGAATCGCCGCGGTGCAAGATGATCCAGTAGCCGTCCGCTCGGTCGGGACCGAGATCGCCGGTCAACTCTGCCGAGATCTGCTTGACGGTGGCGCGCCCGGTCTGCACATCTACACCTTGAATCAGGCGGTTGCGACGCTGGCTGTTTTTGATCAGGTCGTGACTCGAGCTGCGCTCTGAAGCCCGCCAAAACGACAAAGGCTCACTCACACCGAGGTGTGAGTGAGCCCTTGCTCAGAAGTTGAAACCGGGTAGGACTATTGACCGGTGAAGGGGTTGATCACACCAATGGCATTCTGGGTGCCATTGACTCCAGGCCAAGGCTGACCAGCGTTGGCTTCGGCCCGATAGTTGGCCAGGAAGCCTTCGTTGGTCAGCAGCACCGTGCCGGCGCTGTTGGTAACGGTGAGTGTGCCGATGATCTGCACAGCAGCGCCGTTGGCGTAGTCGGCCGGGTTGGTGGCAACCCGAGCTTCCTGGGGCACGCCAGCTTGAGGAACGGCTGTCTTGGCGACACCGTTGATCGTGACGTTGGTCCAGGTGAGGGTCAGCGGACCGCTTGAGGAGTTGTATGGCTCATAGCAACTCCGAGACTTCATGAAGAACTTAACGAAGTCAACAGCGGGTGTGGTTCCGTCACTGATTGTCGGCGGGGTGACAAACACCTCGCAGTTCGTCACTGTGACGGTCGCAGACGATGCTCCGATGCCGTTGGTGAGGGTGTAGCCGATCGTCATCTCGTCCCAGGCGTTGCCAGGCGTTGGCTGGAACGAAATCTGGTTGCCGTTGACGATCGTTGCCGCACCGCTCTGGACACCAAGCTCGTTTTGAGGCGCCGAGGTGATGGTCAGTGCTCCACCAGCAACAACGTCGTTGCCAGTCACGTCGATGACGACGGGAGTCGCGTTGCCTTTGGCGCTCACTGCTGAATCGCCGACCGCTGCGGGTGAGCCCGCGGCGTTGATGACGATCGACACCGTTGCGGTGTCCGCACCATCAGCGTTGGTCAGCGTGTAGACCAGCGTGTCGTTGGTCGCTCCAGCTGGGGTGTATTCGATGGTGTTCCCAACCACAACAGCGGTGCCGCTGGTGGGAGCAGTTGTGATGGTGATGGCTGAGCCGCTGAGGGTGTCATTCACCGTGACCGGAATCACGACCTTGACGCCCGGATTGGTCGTGGCTGTGTCGTCATTGGCGACGGGAGGCGTGGGGGTCGTTGGGCCGGTTGGTGTTGAACCGTTGCTCGGGCAGCCACCATTCGCGGGGAACCGTCCGACGTACTCGGGGGCCTCGCTGAAGCCAATCATCACGTCGCCACGGGTGCGGTTTCCGCTGTCGATTTCACCGGACCAGAAGTTGAGGCCGCCCTGGTCGGGACGACGATCAAGCAGGTTCGTGTAGATGAGATTGACGAAACCGACGCCGTTGAGCGAGCCGTACAGGGTGTCGAATTCTGGTGATCCCGCAAAGGCGTCAGAGATGTCCTTGAGCGGCATGCCGTTGGCAGCCTGTGTCTTCCAGAACTCACGGCCTCCCGCATCAGGCTGACGCAGGAAGTAGGCACAGTAAAGACGGAAGACGGCGCTGTCGTCGTAACGAGCGAGCAGAGCCGTTCGGAACTCAGCACTCTCGCTGAATCCGATCATGACGCCGCCGCGGGTGCGGTTCGAGGCGTCGAGTTCTTCGATCCAGAAGGTTTCGCTCGCGGCTCGGGCACGACCGAGGACGTTGGTGTAGATGAGATCGACGAACTGGGTGTTGCTCAAGGTGCCGTAGGTGTTCTGGAACTCAGTGCCACTGGCGAAGAACTCAGCGATGCTCGCGAGGTTGTGGCGGCTGCTGTTCAGCTCGCCGACCCAGAACTGGCGATCTGCATCGGGAGGCGTGCGAAGGAAGAACGCCTCGTAAAGGCGCGTGATCTGCGCGCTGGGGGAGTCGTCGGTGAGTGCTGCAGTCGTGCCGTCTTGGGTTGACGCGCCAGCTGGTGACACAGGCACGGTCGATAGTCCGAGTCCGATCAGCAACGTGAACACAGCAAATGTTCGGAAGAGTCGTTGGGGATTCATGGCCGCGATCGTAGGTGCTCGCAGGCGCCAGGTGAGGGAACCGCGCACATCCGTCGCTTGCGTGTCCGCTCAACGCTCGAAACTTGCTTTCGGCTTTGCATCGACGTCGGTAGCGTGGCCCCGCGGACAAACCGGAGGGGGACCCGGCGAACCGACAACATTGAGCGACAGGGAGGGTGGAGATGGCAACTGATCGCGCAGCGGAATCGTCGATTCTCCGCCGTGGATTGTCGTTGGTTCGCCGCCAAGTACGACTCCACCCTGGTCCGTTCGCCGTCTCGGTGGTCGGAGCGGCCACGTTCGCTCTCTTCACGGTCGGCGCCACCGTTGTATTGGGGCGTGTGATCGACGACCTCGTCACGCCGTCGTTCGACACGGACTCCGTCGACACCAGGGCGCTACGGAACATGGTGTTGATCGTCTTGGCGGTGACATCACTGAAGGTCGTTGGGGTCGTCTTGCGGCGGTACTTCGCCGGGATGACAAGTGAACGGGTTCAGCGTTCGAATCGTCTCCATCTCGCCGATCAGTACCTCGACCTGCCGATGGAATGGCATCACGACCACCCAACCGGGGAATTGCTGGCGCATGCCGACAACGACACCGAGGTGTCCGCTGAGGTCTTGCATCCTCTGCCGTTCTCGCTCGGTGTTGCCTTTCTCGCGTTGTTTGCCGGTGCGAGCCTGCTGCTTGTCGATCCCGTTCTCGCTCTTGTTGCCTTCACGATCTTTCCGGCGTTGATCGTTTTGAACAACTACTACAGCAACCGAGTGAAGGATCCGGCGGCGCGGGTGCAGCACAGTGTTGGTCGCGTGTCGTCGATCGCTCACGAGAGTTTCGATGGCGCTCTCGTCGTCAAGACTCTGGGCCGGGAAAAGGATGAGGTCGAACGATTCTCTGATGCAGTTGATGAATTGCGGGTGAATCGGGTCGAGGTGGGCTTCACCCGGGCGATGTTCGAACCCATTCTCGACACGTTGCCGAATGTTGGCATCGTGGTGGTGCTCGTTCTCGGTATCTATCGCGTCGACGCAGGGGCCATCCGCCCGGGGGAACTCGTGCAGATCGCCGCGCTCTTCAGCGTCTTGGCATTCCCGATGCGCGTCCTCGGGTTCTTCCTCGAAATGATGCCACCGTCGGTTGTCGCCCAGGCTCGTCTCGACGCTGTGTTTGCTGCCGAGGTCGAGCCTCAACCTGGGCTCGGGACGACCTTGTCTCCCGGGCCGCTTGAGATCGAGGCGGTCGGTGTTGGTCTGGCGTATGACTCCTTGACCGTGCTCGACAACGTCTCCATCAGTGTCAAGCCAGGCGAGATCCTGGCGATCGTCGGTTCAACTGCCTCTGGGAAGTCGACGCTCGTTCATGCCCTCGCTGGATTACTCAAGCCGGATACAGGCTTGGTTCTCGTCAACGGAACCGACATCGAAGACCTTGATGCGGAGATTCGCACAAAGGCAATCTCGCTCGTCTTTCAGGAGTCGTTTCTCTTCGCCGATTCTCTGCGCAACAACATCGATCTCGATGGGACTGCGTCCGATGCAGAGGTCGCCGAGGCTGCAATGACTGCGAATGTCCACGACTACATCGCGAGCCTCGATCAGGGGTACGGCACAGTGGTTGGCGAACGAGGCGTCACGTTGTCCGGTGGTCAACGTCAACGAGTCGCGCTCGCCCGAGCTCTTCTGAGGTCGCCACAAGTGCTCCTCCTTGACGACGCGACAAGTGCTGTCGATGCCGCGGTCGAACAGCAAATCTTGGCAGGGTTGCGGGCGACGCTTTCGATGACGACCATCATCGTGGCGCAGCGCCTCTCGACCATCGAGTTGGCCGATCGGGTGCTCTACATCGCTGATCATGAAGTGGCGGGCATTGGAACTCACGCCGAGCTCTTGGCACTTCCGGGGTATCTCTCGCTGGTCACGGCGTATGAAGAGGCAGCGACGTGACCATGGCAACAGACCCGCACTCCACGGAAACACCGGACCTGGCTGAGGAAACCCAGTCTGAGGCAGCCCTGTCGGTACTGCGACGCGGCATCGAGAGAAGTCCAGAATTGCGGCGGGGCCTTGGCGCCACCGTTCTCATGGGACTCATGGTTGCAGCCGGTCGTCTGATTATTCCGATTCTGATCGAGCGAACGCTCAATCGGATCAGCGTTGACGGCGACCAGGTGACCGTCGACATTCCTGATGTGTGGCGATCAGCCGCCTTGGCATCGGTTGTCATTCTTGTCTCGGCGGTGGGTTCCTGGGTTGCCCAGCGCCGGTTGGTGTTCCGGGCCGAAGCGGCGATCGCAAACTTGCGTGTTGATGCGTTCACCAAGGTGCATCAGCTCTCCGTCGCTGACCACAACGAGACGCGGCGTGGTGTGTTGGTGGCCAGGGTGACGTCGGATGCTGACGCACTGGCTCGCTTCGCCCAATGGGGGTTGTTCGCGTGGGCGATCAACCCGACGCTGATTCTCGGGACGATCATGGTCCTTGGCTTTTACTCGTGGCAGCTTGCCATCATCGTGGTCCTCGCCTACTGCCCGGTGATTCCGGTTTTGCGGTTTCTCCAGAAGCGTCAACTCGCGGCATACGACGAACTCAGGACCCGGGTCTCCGACATGCTGACCGGTTTCAGCGAGGCGGTGATGGGCGCAGCCGTGGTGCGGGCCTATGGCGTCGAGCGTCGAACTCGCAATCGATTGTTGGGAGCGATAACCGCTCGTTACCAGGCCCGTTTGCGAGCGAATCGCTACATGGCAGGTGTCTTCGTTGTCGGGGACATCTTTGGTGCTGTGGCCTTCTCCGCCGTGCTCGTGGTTGGTCTTCGCTATCGAGGAGAGCTCGGGCTCAATGCCGGTGAGCTCACGGCGTGTCTGTTCCTGACCTCGCTGATCAATGGACCGGTCGGTGAGATCGGTGAAACCCTCGACCAGACACAAACTGCCATTGCGGGGTGGCGCAAGGTCTTGGATCTCCTTGATCGAGAAAGCGAACTGATCGAGGCCGATCCGGGTCGAGACGTGCCAGGCGGAGCCGTCGCTATCGAGGCGAGCCACGTCCAGTTCGCGTATCGGGAGGGGCCACCTGTGCTCCTCGATGTCAGCATCGCGATCCCAGCGGGAGCCAATATCGCCGTCGTTGGGGAGACCGGCTCGGGAAAGACGACCTTTGCGAAGCTCCTCTGCCGATTGGCCGATCCGTTGTCTGGCGAGATTCGACTCAACGGGGTCGAGCTGCGCGACATGTCGGCTGATGCTCGCCACGAGACCGTGCGGATGGTTCCACAGGATGGCTTCTTGTTCGAGGCATCGGTGGGCGAGAACATTCGTTTCGGTCGACCAGAAGCCACCGACGCCGACATCCAAGATGCGGTGAATGAGCTGGCGCTTCAGCCCTGGCTGGCTCGATTGCCCCGTGGTCTCGACACCCAGGTCGGGGAACGAGGAGGTGCGCTGTCGGTCGGCGAACGCCAGCTTGTTGCCTTGATCCGAGCCGCGCTGGCCAACCCGGGTTTGCTGATTCTTGATGAGGCAACTTCATCGGTCGATCCCGAAACTGATCAGGCGCTGACTACGGCGATCCGCCGTCTTTCTGAGGGTCGGACCGTGGTCAGTATCGCTCATCGCTTGGCGACGGCAGAAGCGGCCGACGCGATTGTCGTCTTCGATGCGGGACAGATCGTGCAGTACGGCTCGCACGCAGAGTTGGTTGCCATCGACGGGATCTACAGCGATCTTCATCGAGCGTGGGAAGGCAATACACGCCGAGCCGCCTGACTTGCTGGGTGAGTGCACACTCTGGTTACGCACCTGTTGTAGGTTCCCCTCACCGAAAGTAAGTGGAGGGAACATCATGTCCAAAGCAATCCGAATGGCTATGGCCGCTGCGCTGCTGTCCTTGACGGCAACTGCGTGCGGAGGCGGCTATGACCGCGCCGACACAATCGACGAACTCGTTGACGAAGGTGGCGGCGCTATTGACCGCGATCAGGCCACATGTATCGTCGACAAACTCGAAGCTGACATCGGCGAAGATCGTCTTGGTTCGAACGATGACCCGACTGCTGAAGAAGAGCAGATCATCATCGACGCAACCTTCGAGTGCGTGCTCGGCGAGTAGCCGCTGCTCATCAATCGGGGATGATCGGCTAGGGAGAAGAGTGCAGCAACTTGCGCTCGAGCCCATCGATGATCAGCTTCATGCCGAGTTCGAATTCGGCATCCCGGTCAACATGGCTTGCCGCTCTGGCGGAGAGCGGAAGTTCTGAACGTGGAAGCGTTCGTCTGAACGAATCGACCTCGGTGGCCGCATGGCCGCCGAGGTCGCTGTGTCTTGAGCCGATCTCGGTGAGTGCGTGGCCCGTCACGAAGCTCACGATTACCAGCAGCGTTCGATTCGCTTCTTCTGGGCTGAACCCCACCGCAGTGAGCTCAGCCAGCGCTCGTTCGGCCACGGCCATCGAGGAAATGCTGACGATCGGGCGAGTCGCCATCAGGGTTGCCGCTCGTGGATGGCGCAGAAGAGCCTGGCGGAACGAGCGTGAGTACGTCCGGAGCCGCTCGGGCCACGGCACATCGAGCGGCCGGAGATCAACCTCGCTGTAGATCCGGTCGCACGCCAAGTCCAAAAGACCGTCGGCATCAGAAGCTACACAGCGAACAACGTCGGTAGAACAACCGAGCTCGCTTGCAACTGCGGTCAGGGAAACCGCTCCGACACCCGCGGCGTCAAGCAACCGGAGCGCGGCCTCAGCGACACGTTCTGGGTTGATCGAGCCTTCGTTCATCGGTCCCTCTGCAACACTTGGCGGCGAGTTGCACCGCATCCGGTTTCACCCAGCTCCATGGTGGCGTAACTTCAGCCCGTTGTCGATGGGTCGCATCGGGCTCGGGTTCATTGCGGGGCCCGCGACTGGCTACGCTGCTCGCGTTGTAGCGATTGCCCGCTTTAGGAGCTGATGTAGACGTGAGTAAGACCCCTGTACGTGTGACCGTGACCGGTGCCGCTGGCCAAATCGGATACAGCCTGCTGTTCCGTATCGCCTCAGGCGAGATGCTCGGCGCAGATCAGCCGGTGATTCTTCAGATGCTCGAGATCACACCCGCGCTCGGCGCCCTTGAGGGCGTCGCCATGGAGCTCGACGACTGTGCGTTCCCGCTTCTTGCCGGCACGGTGCAGACCGACGATGCGAATGTTGCGTTCGGTGATGCTGACTACGCACTGCTCGTCGGTGCGATGCCTCGGAAGGCAGGGATGGAGCGAGCAGATCTGCTCTCGGCCAACGGAGGAATTTTCGGCCCGCAGGGTAAGGCGATCAACGAGAGCGCAAGCCGGGGGATCAAGGCGCTTGTCGTCGGAAATCCGGCAAACACCAACGCCCTGATCACCCTTTCCAACGCTCCCGACATTGATCCTCGCCAGATCCAGGCCATGACTCGTCTCGATCACAACCGAGCGATGAGCCAGTTGGCAGCCAAGACCGGTACGACGGTCAACGACATCAAGAAGATGACGATCTGGGGCAACCACTCCTCAACGCAGTACCCCGACCTCTTCAACTGTGAGGTCAACGGCCAGAATGCCGCCGCCATGATCGATGACCAGGCATGGCTTGAGAACGAGTTCATCCCGACAGTCGCCAAGCGCGGCGCCGCAATCATTGATGCTCGCGGAGCATCGTCAGCGGCATCGGCGGCCAACGCCGCGATCGATCACATGCGGGACTGGGCGCTCGGAACCGACGATGGCGACTGGGTTTCCATGTCGATGATTTCCGACGGTTCCTACGGCGCGCCGGAGGGCATCGTGACGTCCGTCCCGATGACCTGTAGTGGTGGCGAGTGCACCATCGTGCAAGGCGTGGAGATCAATGACTTCTCCCAAGCCCGGATGCAGGCCACTTGGGATGAGCTCGCCGAAGAGCGGGCCACCGTTGACGGACTCGGGTTGCTCTAGCCAACTGGGTTCGTTCAAGATCTAGCGATGCAACGCGGGTGTCCGATGACACCCGCGTTGTGTCGTTTTGCTGACACTCGCGGCGGCCCGCTCGATTTAGGTTGTCTCTCCGCACACATTGGGGGGCCACTTGAGTTTGACGACCGACATCGATGCCATTGACAGTTTTTTCGAGGGCGATCGAGATGCGTTGTCCTCGTGGACCGACAATCTGCACGGATCTGAGTTCGATCCCGACGATGTCTTCGCCGATCCTCGTCCTGTTGCGGCGGTCGGCGAGCCGCTCATGGTGCAGGAATCAGCCGATTTTGGTGGCGGGGCCGAACGTGCCGTCTCGTCCGACCACATCGCGGAGTTTGTGCGCCACGACGAGAGGGCGGCTGACCACGAGGATCTGTGGGACTTGACCTTCGACGATGAAAAGGAAGTCGATGTGCACCCCGGCCTTTCGTTGAGTCACGATCCGATCGACGACTTCCAGGTTGAAGTTCCCGATGCTGGTGCGGTGCTCCACGACCTCGAATCCGGCCCCGGTTTCGAGGACTCTTGGGAGGCATGACAGACGTCACCTGAGCAGTGTCGGCCGCGAAACGGAGCGCCCGGCTCGTCGTTTCTAGGTTTGCCTCATCAACCAACGATGAGGAGAACGCAATGCCGAGCAACCGTGAAGTGAGCTACCGAGACGTCGACGGTGACGGAACGATCGATCGGGTCATCACCAGAGATCGCGACGGCGACGGAACCGTCGATGTCACCCGCACTGACTACGACAACGATGGCACCATCGATGATGTCGTACGCACGCCCCGAGACGGGCGCTCGGACAATGAGTCTCAGGATGACGAGAGCACACTCGAAGACTTGCTCAACAAGTGGCTCAACGCCGAGGAGTTCGATCCCGAATCCTTGGACGGACCGCTGCGGGTGGGCGATGAGATCCGTGTTGTGTCCCCAGATGATGAAGGTGTTGTGGAACTCGATGAGTCCGCCGTTGCCACATCGAGCGACCTTCTGGGTCCTTGGGACCTCCCTGGGAAGATTGATCTCGATCTAGACGGGGACACCATGCTCCACGATTCCTCAGAGGAGGCTGAGGAGCGTGCTGAAGCGGAGGCTGAGGCTCGCGAGGAGGCTGAAGAGGAAGAAGAGATTGATCCTGAATTCGGCGTGGGAGCGTATGCCTCTGACGATGCGGAAGATGCGGCTTGGATCGTCGTGGCCGACGAGAGCGAAGCTCCTGACGACTCCCTGGTGCATCCGCTAGAGAACGACGAGCTGTCGAAGTTCGACGAAGCAGCCGTCGCCCTCGAGATGGGTGCCGCTGATGAGTCCGATGTCTTCGAATCGCTCGACGCTGATCTCGAACTACTCGGCGAGTGAAGCACCCCCAGTCAGTCGGTGCGGGTTCCGCGGTGCGGGACCCGCTCCGATCAGTTCGGCAGCTCGATTACTTCAAGAACTTCGAGGTGGTGTTGTCGGCGAGAATCTTGCCACTGGTCTGATGCGTGGGGCAGTAGTACACGGTGTACTTCCGGTACTCCACGGTGTGCACGGTGTCCTTACACGAGCCGTGAGTGTTGCCGAGACACGCCTCTCCGGTCCGATTGTGCACCTTGGATGGTCGATCCTTGCTGGTGCCGATGTCATCCAATGTCCGCTCGTGGTCGGTGGCTCGCTGGACCGTCAGCAGCATCGCCGCGTGGAGCCGGTCCACTTGTTCGCCATCGAGCTTGGATGCGTTCGCGAACGGCGACAGTCCGGCTTCGAAGATGATCTCGTTGGTGAGCATCCGTCCGAGCCCCGCGATGACTCGCTGGGACCGAAGCACGCCGTGAATGCGCTTGGAGTGCTGGGCGAGGATGGCGCCGAATTCTTCTCGAGTCACCAGGTCTGCCTCTGGTCCAAGGCCGGTCAGTGGTTCCTGGCTCTCGATCTCGCCGAGGACCGCCCAAACTCCCGCCTTTCGCTCGGTCCCGGCCTCGGTGAGCAGCCATGCGTGTTCTTCGCCATCGGTGTCAAAGACCCACCGGGCGATGCCGTTGCGAGGCTTCTTGGATTGTTTGGCATCAGGTCGCAGGCGCCCGCCCTGCATCAGGTGCACGACGTGCACGATGCCATCATCGAATCGCAAGAGGAGATACTTGGCTCGTCGTTCGATCCCGATGACGGTGGCACCGACAGATTGATCTGCCGGTGGGTCGAATGTCTTGAGTCCTGCGAAGTTGATCAACTGAAACTTCATGAGTCGCGCCCCGGCAAGGGACTCGGTCATTCGCTCGGCGTGAGCCTGGACCTCGGGCATCTCGGGCACGGCGAAACGTTACCGTCCCGCTCGACTGCCGTCTCCCTGGATCACAAGCTTGCGGGACTACGAGAAGTCAGTCGCGGCTCGCAGATCGCCGAGGTGGTCACCCGCCATGCCGAGCGCCTTGCTGTTTCCCAGAAGAATTCGAACATCGCCACCGACTCGCAGGTCGCCGTCGAGAAACGCCCGTTGTGCACTCGATTGCCCGAGAGCGATCGCGACGGCAACCGATCGTTCCATCGTCAGCGTGAGTTCAGCATTGCTCGTGTCACGATGAAAACGAACGGGGCCGGGGCCGAGCTCGAGAACGTAGGACTCCTCAGCAGAGTCGGTGTCGAGAATCTTGAATGACACCACGACCTTGTCGGCCAAGGGTTCCATCGAGCGGATGGCCACGTTGGCGGCTTCGAGCCAATCGTCGGAGAGATACCGCACTAGCGACCACCTGCGGTCTTCAGAAGTTGGACCAGTTCGTTGCGAGTGGCGAGCTCAGCTTCGATCGGTTTGATGATCATCTCGTCGGCCAGGGTCTCTACGGACGCAGCAGCTCGCTGGCGGGCCTTCGCCGCCGATCGTCGCGCTCCGAGCGATGCCAGTTGTCGGGCCACAATGGCGAGGATCCATCCGGCGAGCGCGCCGACGATGAGCAACCCGGTCGGGATCGGAATCCCTCGGTAGTCGGGGGTGGGGAGATCAGGCAGCTGGAGCCACGCAACGATGCCGATGGCGATGAGCCACAACAAACCGACGACGGCGGCGAACGCGAGAACCATCTGCACGGCGCCGATGACCGACCACCATCGCGGCGACCGCCCTCGATGGTCTCGGACTGCGTCGCCGACGGCCTGATCGAGTTCGTCAGCCAACCTGTCCGCTGGCGGCATCGCTGCAGCCCGAACGAGGGTGGGCCAGGGCTCTGCCATTGAAGACGTTGCGGCGTCAGCGACGTTTCGAATCGCGGCTTCAGCTCGAGCCTTTTGCGCCCCGCTTGGCTCAGGCAGAGACGAGCGACCAGCCGTGCCTTGCTCGAGGTGGAGCTTGCGAAGTGGATGCGGTCGGAGCTTTCCGATCCACCGGGTGAACGGCCAGCCGGTGGCGGCTGCAGCATCTCGACGGTGGGCTCGTTGCACCGCGTCCGAAACCGTTTCGACGCCTGCCGCTCCGGCGAGATCATCCGAGAGTTTGGCTCGAAGTTTGGAGCTGATCTCGTTTCCGGTGGCATCGCCCGTTTGGGCGAGGAGATCACTGGCTGCGGTAGCGACATCGGCAGTCAGCCGCTGGACGACGGCATCCTGGCGTTCGACGGCTTCTCGCAACACCTCTTGGAGCTCATCAAGGCCCTCTCCTGTGGTCGCCGAAAGAGGGACGACTCGACCGTTGTCGATTCCATCGGCGGCGAGAAGACGCTGGAGGTCTGCTACACACGCTTGTCGGTCGCGTTCGTTGAGGCCGTCGATCTTGTTCAGGACAACGACCATCACTGCGCCGTGACCGTGGAGCAGTCTCAGATAGTTGTGAAGGGCGGCGTCGGCGTACTTCTCAGCGTCGGTGACCCAGATCATTACGTCGGCCTGCTCAGCGATTCGCTCCATCTCCAGGCGGTTCTCGACCCGGACAGAATCGTGGTCTGGCACGTCGAGGACGACGAGGCCGGCCAAGTCGTTGTCGTTCCCCACCAAGTGGCGGTTCTGCACCTCGAGCCAGTCGAGCAAGCCGGAGGCGTCATCTGTTCCCCAGACACACGCCATCGTTGAGGAGGTCGTTGGACGTCGGACACCCGTGGTCGCAACGTCGCTTCCGACGAGTGCGTTTGTCAGCGAAGACTTGCCGGCTCCCGTGGCTCCGAGCATGGCGGCCAACGTGTGTTCGGTGCCGTGGCGGAGACGCTCGTTGGCCTTCTCGACGACGTGCTGACCGAAGGCGACAGTGTCACCATCAAGTCGATCTGACGCCCGATCGATGGCTGATTGGAGCGCATCGAGCCTAGTCGGAAGGTCGGCATCTTGATCGCGTTTCTTGCGGCCGATCATCGCTCTGTCCGACTCACGCCAGCTGGGCCTTGTCGAACGCCTCGATGGCAGCGCCCAGTTCGTCGGTCGCTCCAGGATCAGCGACCGCAGCCCACAGACGGCTGCGAAAGCGATTGGCATCCAGTTCAAAGGCTGCGCCAACGCGGACGAGCAGCTGGCGTCGGGCCTCGGCGGCAAGGTCGCGAACTGCTTGCTCTCCGAAGAGAGCATTCAAGAGAGTCTGAGACAGCGCTGCGGTTCCGGACGCGACTGCGACTTCTCCGCCCGTGACACCTCCGGTTTGAGCGAACAGGACGATCATCAGCGCAACGCCGATCCCGTTGACGCCAAAGGCCAGCACTCTCGCCGTGGTGCGTTTGCCGGCACCTCGTTCTCGCACGAGGTCAAGTACGTCGTCTTGCCACTTGCGAATCTCGCTACCGAGGCTGGTTCGCAATGCTTCGGATGCCTTCTCAAGCGCTCGATCATCGTCGAGAACCTGGACGCCTCCGGGGAGCTCCCGCCAGCTCTCGACGACCCGAAGAGCCGCGCCATCGGCGTGGTCGAGAAGAATCTGTTCGAGCGTTGAGGTGATCTCGCCCTGGACTTCGGTCGTGGCTGCAGTTCGGCCCCGGATGAAGCCACCAATGCGATCTCGGATGCGACTGATGCGGCTCTGAACGGCTCGCATCAGTTCGGCAGTGCCAATTAGCTCCTGCCAGCGATCGAGTACTTCGCTGCGCAGGAGTGCACCTTCTGCGATGTCGCGTTCGATGTTCGACTGGGCAACTCGATAGGTCTCTTCCATCGCCAACCGAAGTGCGTCGGTGGCTTCGTCCTGCCGCTGGCTCGCAGCCAGCACGGTCCGTGCCCGCTCAGGAACGCTTGCGAGCGCACCCTGGAGTGTGCTGCGAACGATGGCAGCTCGTTGCTCGGCATCGCTGGCGAGCCCATCCAACATGGTGCGCAGCTCGGCAATGGAAGGTTCAGCGAGCTGGCCATCGTCGTCGAGTTGAGTTTGTTCGATGGAAAAGATACGCACGTCGCCGAGTTCGCCCTCAACCAGCATGCCTTGGAGATGCGGCACGATTTCGGCGGTTGCTCCCGGTGGAACTCGGTTGATGATGACGGCGAGTTCGGTCCCTCGTTCGCGGGCCCTACGCAAGAAATCCCATGGCACCGCATCGGCGTAACGAACCGCGGTCGTGACGAAGAGCCACAAATCAGCGGCCGCCAACAACTGGGTTGCCAGGTCTCGATTCGCCTCTTCGATGGAGTCGATGTCTGGGGCATCGATCATGGCCAACCCGGGTCGGAGGGATTCGATTGGCCGGATGCGCAGGGTCGCTCCTGTTGCGTCACCCCGGTCTCCGGTGACGCGTGCGAGGTCTGGCAGCACGTCGGCGGCCAAGAACCACGACTCATCGTCGGGATGGCAGATGAGCACGGGAGCTCGGGTTGTTGGCCGCAAGACCCCGGACGGCGAGACCTCGGCCCGAGCGATCGAGTTGGTGATCGTCGACTTGCCAGAACCTGTCGAGCCTCCGATCACCGCAAGCAATGGCGCGTCGAGCCGTTGCAGCCGCGGCAGAAGGTAATCTCCGATCTGATCTCGGAGTTCGGTGCGCTGGCCGCGGAGCTCGGAGATTCCCGAGAGATCAAGCGTCAAGGTTGCGCCGTTGAGGGCACCGCTGAGCCCTTTGAGGGCCGCCACCATCTGGTCGAGCTCCGACATCGTGATCAGGGTAGGACCGGTTCGGGGTCGCCAGGTCGATGCGACACTGCAGTGGGGTCGCTCGTTTCGCCTCCAACTCAGCCCTTCGAGGCCGATGGAGAACAATGGTCACGCGTTCATCTGGCCGGGGCGGTGATCCCGGGGTGGTTCCTGGGGGTAGCTCGACGGTCCCTGGACGCGAATGGATTGTTCGGTGGCTCGTGGCCGTTGCTCTTGTCTCGATTGGGCTCGATGCGCTGTTGTCCGACTCGGTATTGGCTGGTGACCCCCGGCTCTTCAACATCCGGGCGGATGCTCTTCTCGAGGGCCAGTGGCCCTATTTCCAGGCCGAGTTTGAACACCTTCCGATCATGATTCCGTACATTCTCGGTGGCCGGCTTCTGACATCGGTGATGCCTGGCGGCAGCCCAGCGTTGGCGTACTGCCTCATTGGGCTCGTTCTGTTGGCGGTGACATCGTTGATCGTTCCCCAGGACAAGCTGTTGCGTTGGATGATGGTGGCGACGCCGATGGCCCCTATTGCACTCTTTCGTTTGGATGCCCTTCCCGTAGCGGTTTGTATGGCGGCCCTGGCGGGATTTCTTGGGAAGGCAAGCGATCGGGAGGTATCCCTGTGGTCGATCATTGGCGGGCTCGCGAAGGGTTGGCCCATCGTGACAGCTCCTCTCTTGTGGCGACGCGGCAGTCGCCGCAGTGCCACCGCCATGGTGACCTCGGTGTTGGGGGTCGTGCTGGTGCTGTCCTTCACCCCCGGGTTTCAGTCGGGACGGGACTTTGATGGTGTGCACACCGAGACGCTCCCGGGTTCGTGGTTTCTCCTTCGGCGGAGCATGGCCAACGAACCGCTTGAACTGATCGAAGCGGCGTGGTCGATCTACGTCGCTGTTCCACGGTTTGCCGTCATCGTGCAGGTCTTGGTCGCGATGTGTTTGCTCGCCGTTGCGTTCGTGAAATGGTTGCAACCCCTCGATTCCCAGGGACAAGTAGCTATTGCAGGATCGGTGGTGGCAGCGGTGTTGATCGCAAGCCCGTTGTTGTCGAGTCAGTTCGTCTTTTGGCTTGCCCCGTTCGTTGTTCTCGCTGGCCGGACTCGCTCTGTCGTTCTCTACACCGCGATCGGAGCTGTCACGCTGCTGCTGCTCGCACACTGGCGTCTCGATGAAGTCTGGTGGTCGGCTCTAGCTCTTCTCCGAGTCGGCGGCATCGCTGGTCTCAGCGTTTTGCTTGCGCTCGATGCAAGTACGGTCTCGGGCGATGGAGATCACCGCCCAACACGAACGCTGGCAGGATCCGGACGGTCAGCCTGAATGGGCTGAAGGTCACCGGCTGGAGTTGTTCGCCGCCGAATCGGGCGATGGCCCCCTGGCCGTCGTGGCCGAGTTGCGGCGACTTCCGAACGCTCGCAAGGCGCATGCCCGCGCTGCAGTTCTTGAAGCCGGTAAGGCATCGATCGGGCTGACAGAGACCGATATCCCTGCTCCCACAATCGGCTGGGAAGTTCGCAGCTCTGGGATATGGGCGGAGTTCGTGTGCGAGACCCCGCTCGACCACTGGAGTTATGGCCTTGAGGCATTTGCTCTCGAAGTCGATGGCCCAAGAGATCTGATCGATCTCGGCGTCGGTCATCGAGTCCCCCTCGGATGGGAGCTCGAGTTTGAGGCGGCAGGCCCTGCGACCTGGATCGCTGACGGGTGCTATATCCAAGCCGGACGTGGACACGGACTGCTGTTGTCTGCGGATGGTGAGCGCGAGATCGAAACGAAGGCTCGTCGTTGGCACTGGTGGGGGATCGGGGAACCCTTCGTCGGCGAGTCCGATGGTGCAGGTGAGGGGCTCGCAGAGATCTGGCTGCCCGACCCGACCGAACAGTTCGTCCTGTCCGGCACCGGTCTGAGCGTTGGACGAGGTCCGTGGTGATTGAAGTACTCGCGATCTTCGCCGGCGTGTTGCTCGTCGTCAGCGTCCTGTGCGACATGGTCAACACACTGGTGTCCACCAACACGTCGTCGTGGAAGTGGTGGCTCTCGCGACGAGTCACGATCTTCACTTGGCGCGTGATCCGCTTCATCGCTCTTCGAATGCCGGACGGGGCAGTTCGCGAACGCCTGCTCTCCACGTACGCACCCGTGCTCGTGCTCGGACTGTTGATCACGTGGGTGACGCAACAGATCATCGGGTTCGGCTTGATCTGGTGGGGGCTCGGCAACGTTTCAGGAGTCGAGACACTGGCCGACTCTCTCTACTACTCCGGCGTAGTTTTCTTTACGGTTGGGTTTGGAGAAGTTGTGCCGTCGGGGACGGTGCCGAGATTCGGTGCGCTCATCGAAGCGTTCTCCGGCGTGCTCACCACGGCCCTCGTTATCGGCTATCTGCCGGCCCTGTACTCCGCCTACAGCGAGCGTGAACAGAAGATCATGACGCTCGACGATGGCGGCAACGGACGAATCACACCGACGAATCTCGTGATGGCTTGGGCTCCGACCGGCGACCCCGATGACTTGGTGTCGCGCTTTGCCAGTTGGGAAGACTGGACCGCCAACGTTCTGGAAACCCACACGACGTTTCCGATGCTCCAGCTTTTCCGATCTCACCATGCTGGACAGAACTGGATCACCGCACTTGGGCTTGTCTCCGACGCGGCATTGCACTGCGAGTTGATCGTGGGTGCCCGGCGACGAGCCCCCTACTTCATGCTGCGCCGCGCCATCCGACTGTTCGGTGAGTTGACCGAGGACGTGGATCTGTCGAGGTATCGGGCGGATTTCGATGCGACCTACGGCTCGAGCGAACAGTTTCGTGAGCTCTACGACGCGCTCGAGGCGCATGGATTCGAGCTCATTCCTTTCGAGGAAGGAAGGCTGGCCACACTTGAACTTCGACGTACGTTTGACGCACCACTGGAGTACTTGATCGATGCTCGACTCGCGCCCCGAGGTTTCTGGGGTCATGAGGTCGCTACCGCTGCGGCCGGGCTCGCGTCGGCCGACGACGCGTCGTTGACCAAGCGAGTTGACTAGGCCGAGATGTCGCTTGGCGCCTGAGCGTTGGTGTGGTCCGGTTTGTCTTCTGCAAATTTGACCACGAGAAGGGTGAGGGCGGCGGCGACTGCTGCGAGCAGAACACCCGTACCGAGCGCGCTGGCCTCTGGCCACTCAAGGGTCGTGCCGCTGATGACTTCTTCTGCCTCGTCGCTCACAACCCCAACCCCGTTGGGCCACGGCCAAAGCACACGAATCGATCCGATCATCAAACCAAGAAGTCCCGCAAGCACTGTTTGTTCGTGTCGATCGAGTAGCCAGTTCAGGAACGACGAGAACAATGCGAGCCCGATGACCGCACCGACGAGAAAGACAGCTAGCTCAACGATTGAGCCGCCAAGAACCGCGGCGTACATGCCCATCATCAACATGATGAACGAGCCGGAGACTCCGGGAAGGATCATGGCGCAGATGGCGATGGCGCCAGTGACGAGAAAGAACGGCAGCGCAGGTTCGAGAATCGCGCCAGCCTGAAAGCCGAGAAGAACAAAGGCGGCGATGGCGACGGCCACAATCGTGGCGAATCGCATGGGATCTCTTGTCGTGATGTTCTGCCACACGATCACGCAACTCGCGGCGACAAGACCACAGAACACTGCGGCGATGTTCTCTGCTTCTTCCACAAGCAACGTTTCCATCGGGTGACGAAGCAGTGCAAAGGCGACGATCACGCCCGTTCCAAGCGGGATCAAGAAGAGCCAGTCGATTTCCTTGATGGTGGTGACGCCGCCCGATACGTCGCCGGTGACGAACTGCTTGAGGGCGTGGGCACCGGATCGAACGTTGGCAATGAGCCCCTTGTAGATCCCGAAGATGAGGGCGACGGTTCCGCCCGAGACTCCCGGGACGATGTCCGCTGCTCCCATACAGAAGCCGCGTAGCGCTTGCATGGCGATCCGTTGGATCATCGAATCAAGACTCCTGCTTCGGCCGCTCTCGCGAGTTGCTGCTTCGACATGCAACTCCTGTCGGCACCGTGGCTGCGTGGTTGAGCAGGTGACGTTATCGCGCAGGCCCTACGCCCCGACCAGCGGGAAGAGAACCTCAGGCAGTTGTTGGAAACCCGGTCGGGCAAAGAAGTAGCCCTGGAAGAGTTCGATGCCTTCACCAAAGAGCCAGTCGAATTCAGGTTGTGTTTCCACTCCCTCGGCAATGATGTCAATGCCGAGGTCCTCACACGTTCGCTGCACGCCGCGGACGATGGCTTGGCGCGGTCCGCTGGTTTGGATGGCGCTGATCAATTCCCTGTCGAGCTTGATGGCATCCGGTTGAAACTCGGCGAGCAGATTCAGGCCGGCGTATCCGGCCCCAAAGTCGTCGATGGCGAATTGGACGCCTGCACTTCGCGATTCATTCGCGATCGCAACGAAGAGCGAGATGTCGTGAATGATTTCGCTCTCGGTGATTTCTATGGTGATGGCTTCCGCCCCGAGCCGGACGTCCGCGGCAGCGGCAATGGTCGAGGCGATGGAGTCGGGCGACATCTCGAGCCCTCGCGGCATGAGATTGAGGTTGAGGTGCAGGTCGGTCGGTTGGCCGAGCGTGCTCGCGAGTCGTATGGCATCTGCTCGAAGCTGCTCATCAACTTCGTAGATGAAGGGTGCCTCGAGGGGCTCGAGAACCGAGAACGCCGATTCGCCATTTGGGCCGCGAACAAGTGCTTCTTGGGACACGATGAGGGCGCGGCGGATATCGACAATGGGTTGGAATGCAAAGCTGTAGGCCAACGCTCGAGGGTCGTTCTGACGCTCGATCACGTGAGTTCCCGAGCGGGAATGAACACTTCTGACGCCAACTGTTCGAATTGGGGTTCAGCGAACAACGCACCCTGGAAGAGGTGGACTCCTTCGCTGCGGAACCAATCGACCTCGGCCTGGTCTCGGATTTGCTTCGCCACGACGTCGATGCCGAGGTCCTCCGCGGTCTGCAAGATGCCTCTGACGATGGCTTGACGCGCCCCGTTCGTCTCGATGTGTCGGACGAGACCCTCATTGAGGGCTACGCCGTCCGGCTTGTACGTATCGATCAGGTAGTGGCCGGATCTTCCAGCACCGAAGTTGTCGATGGAGATTCGCATGCCAAATGCCCGCTGTTGTTGGAGCACTGAGGCAAACCATTGCGGATCGTCGAGCAGCTGGTCATGGTCGAGTTCGAGCGTGAGACGGTCGGGACGAAAGCCGTACCGTTCTGCTGCATCGACGGTGGCCTGCATTGTTCGTTCGGCGTCGTCGCAGCGATACACCGCGTAGTTCAATGTCAGCCCGGTGGAAAGGCCGAGTCGCGCCGCGAGGCCCATCGCCATCGTGTGGGATTCCATTTGTAGCTGGGTCCGGGCTGCTGGATCGTCGCGTTGGACGGTCGTTGGCAGTTTGGTTGTCTTGTCGAGCTCGATGGCTTCATGGGAAGTCACCCGCTCATCATCCAAGTCGATGATCGGCTGGAACGCATACGACACCGGAGGTCGCTCGGTCGGGAGCGAATTCGTTGGTTGGGGACTAGAGACCGATGGCTGATCGTCAATGGGTTGGGTAGCGACCCGAGATCTCCACCGACCGCTGTTGAAGGCTTTGAGCAGCTTCTTTGTCCGCCCAGGATTGAGATCGTCGAAGCAGCCTTGACCTTGGAAGAAATCGTTCAGACCGTCAATCGAGGCCAGTTCTTCTGCGGACACCTGGGCATAGCCCATGCTCCAGTCACTGAAGTCCCGGCGGGGGATAGGTTCGCGGATGATCGTGACGACGCTGGTGTGACGGTCATCGCGAGCGATGTGCTCAAAGAGAGCGTCGACGGCATCCCCGTCGCCTTCGAGCACCTGGAGAAAGCTGCCCTCCACGAAGAGAAGCATGCCGGTGATGTCGAGCGAAGCGTTCTTCTCTCGGGCCAGCGCAAGGAGAGCGACGAGGTCCTTTGACGACATCTCCCTTGTTGCTGCGCTGCTATAGATCAAATGGACAAGCCCGGACATGCGGTCAGCTCCTGATTCGGTGGAGTGTGGACATGTCAGCCCACGAAGCTTGTTTCGGCGCGCCCGGAGAAGTTCTTGAGGGTTCTTCCAGGTGCATGTCGAAGCAAAGCTGGCGTGGGACGCGAAACGGGCCCCCGGTTGTTTCCCGAGGGCCCGTTTCGAAGATTGAGATGGTGCTGGGTACGCGGCGTCGCTATCGCTGCCCGGCGAGCTTGCGGTTGGTTCGCTTCGACTTGATGTAGTCGCGGTTCATGTACGCGATGAAATCGATGCTGATTTCCTTGGGGCACGCTTCGGAGCACTCACCGTGGTTGGTGCAGCTTCCGAAGAACTGTTCCATGGTCTCCACCATTTCTTCGGTCCGCTTGTAACGCTCAGGCTGGCCCTGAGGCAGCGAGTTCAGATGCCAAAGCTTCGCCGAGGTGAAGAGCTGACCTGCTGAGTTCGGGCAGGCTGCGACACAGGCTCCACAGCCGATGCAGGCCGCAGCGTCCATGGCTGAATCGGCTGCCTCTTTCGGGATGGGCGTGTCGTTCGCATCGCCCGCTGTTCCGGTGGGAGCGGTGATGAATCCGCCTGCTTCGATGATGGCATCGAGCGGGGAACGATCGACCACGAGGTCTTTGACGACGGGGAACGCTGCTGCTCGCCACGGTTCGATGGCGATGGTGTCGCCGTCGGAGAACTTCCGCATATGCAGCTGGCAGGTCGCAGTGCCTTTTTCTTGGCCGTGGGCTCGGCCATTGATCATGACGCCACACGTTCCGCAAATGCCTTCGCGGCAGTCGTGCGGGAACTCGATGGGAACGTTGCCCTGCTCGATGAGACCCTCGTTGACAACGTCGAGCATCTCGAGGAAGGAGGCATCATCTGGGATGTTGCGTGCTTCGTAGGTTTCGAAGCGACCCGGAGCAGTCGGCCCATCTTGGCGCCAAATCTGCAGGGTGAGGTTGAGGTGGTTGCTCACGTAAGGCTCTTTCTCACTTATAGGAACGCTGGGTCAGCTTGACGTTTTCGAAGATCAGCTCTTCGGCGTGCTTGGTCTGGGGCGTGTCGGCATCGTGCCATTCCCAGGCCGAAACGTGGGCGAAGTCATCGTCGTTTCGAAGCGCTTCGCCTTCGGGGGTTTGTGACTCTGCTCTGAAGTGGCCGCCGCAAGATTCTTCGCGATCAAGTGCATCGCGTGCCATCAGTTCGGCGAGTTCGAAGAAGTCGGCGACTCGGCCAGCCTTTTCGAGCGAGCTGTTCAGCGTGTCGGAGTTGCCGAGAACCCGGAGGTCCTTCCAGAACTCCTCGCGCAGGGCCCGGATCTCTGAAACAGCCTTTTCCAGACCGTTCTGATCGCGCTCCATGCCGATGTAGTTCCATACGAGCTTGCCCAACTCGCGGTGGAAGTAGTCGGGGGACTGCGTGCCGTTGATCGACAAGAAGGTGTTGATCTGATCGCGGACGCCCTGCTCAGCCTCCTGGAAGACCGGGTCGTCCGTCGAAACGGGGTCGGTTCCCAGCTTGCCGGCGAGTGAATCACCGATTGTGTAGGGCAGCACGAAGTAACCGTCTGCAAGACCCTGCATGAGGGCGGAGGCTCCCAAGCGGTTTGCCCCGTGGTCAGAGAAGTTGGCCTCGCCGCAGGCGTACAGGCCGGGGACGTTGGTCATCAGGTTGTAGTCGACCCACAGCCCGCCCATCGTGTAGTGCGTCGCGGGGAAGATGCGCATTGGCATCTCGCGGGGATCTTCACCCGTGATGCGCTCGTACATCTCGAACAGGTTCGAATAGCGCTCCCACACCTTGTCGAGGCCATCACGGTCGATGGCGGCGGCGAAATCGAGATAGACGCCGTTCTTCAACGGGCCGACACCCAGACCTTGGTCAACGACGGTCTTGGCGTTGCGGGAAGCGACGTCTCGTGGAACCAGGTTGCCGAAGGCCGGGTACTTCTCTTCGAGGTAGTAGTAGCGGTCTGCTTCAGGAATGTCGCGGGCTCGACGCTGCTCGTCTGGATCTCGGGGAACCCAGATTCGACCGTCGTTTCGGAGCGACTCTGACATCAACGTCAGCTTCGACTGGAACTCGTCCGCTGCCGGAATGCACGTCGGATGAATTTGGGTGTAGCAGGGGTTGGCGAAGTAGGCGCCCTTGCGGTGGGCTCGCCACGCGGCGCTCACGTTGCAGGTCATCGCGTTCGTGCTCAGGTAGAACACATTGCCGTAGCCGCCGGTGGCGAGCACGACAGCATGACCCGAATGCGAGGTGATCTCACCGGTGAGCAGGTTGCGGCACACGATGCCGGCCGCTTCGCCGTCTTTCATGACGAGATCGAGCATTTCCATTCGAGTGTGGAGCTTGACCTTGCCGGCGTGAACCTGGCCCATCATCTGCTGGTATGCGCCGAGTAGGAGTTGCTGGCCGGTCTGGCCCCGGGCATAGAAGGTTCGGCTGACCTGGGCGCCACCGAAGGATCGGTTGGCGAGAAGGCCGCCGTACTCGCGAGCGAATGGGACGCCCTGAGCAGCCATTTGGTCGATGATGTCGACAGACACCTGCGCCAGGCGATAGGTGTTTGCCTCTCGTCCCCGGTAGTCGCCACCCTTGATCGTGTCGTAGAAGAGGCGGTAGATGCTGTCACCATCGTTGCGGTAGTTCTTCGCACCGTTGATGCCGCCCTGGGCCGCAATCGAGTGAGCTCGGCGTGGCGAATCGTGGAAGGTGAAGGCTTCAACCTCATACCCCAGCTCGGCCAGCGTGGCCGCTGCTGATGAGCCAGCGAGACCGGTGCCGACAACCAGCACCTTGAACTTTCGCTTGTTTGCCGGGTTGACCAGCTTGATGTCGAACTTGTGCTTGTCCCACTTCTCGGCGAGGGGACCTTCAGGAATTTTGGAATCTAGAACCATGTCGTTCTCTCCTCGTTCTTCCCGCTCAGCCTTCGCTGGCGCTGATTTCGGGCTCGCCCGGCTCAACCGCTCCAGCGAGGATGGCGATCGGGAAGCTCAGATTGGCAATCAGAATGGCACCCGCAAGACCACCAGCGACCAATCGGCGCAGATTGTTCCAGCGAGGGTTGTTGAGTCCGAGACTCTGGAACATGCTCCATGCGCCGTGGAAGAGGTGCACGGCGAGAGCGATGTTCGCCACGATGTAGATGAGGGCAACCCACCAACGGGCGAGGCTGTACGCCAAGTTGTTGTGGACTTCGCCGCGCTCCCAGTCCGGGCTGATAGCGCTGATGCCCCAGGTGAGGTCGGCCAGGTGGAAGACGAGGTACAGGGCGATGATGATTCCGGTGACTCGGGTCGTCCGTGAAGCGAAGTTTGCTGCAAGCCAGTCCTGCTTGGACTGGTAGCGGCTGCTCGACGACAAGTTCATTCGGGTCAAGGTGTACGCCGAGTGAATGTGGAGCCCGAAGGCACCGATCAATCCGATCCGCAGGAACCACAAGAGATAGGTCCTCGGGAACAGGGGAACGAGGAGTTCCCGAAGGAACTCGCCGTAGAGATCGATATCCCACACAGCTTCGCCGTTGTGTTCGACCGCGCCGAGGTACAACTTCAAGTTGCCGATCGCATGAAAGACGACGAAGCCGATGAGCATGAGCCCGGTAAGGGCCATCACCCACTTCTTGCCGACAGCGGTCTGATAAAGGTTGAGAGGGAACGGAAGTTCCTTCGCCTTTTTTCGAATTGGGTTCGAAGCAGATTTCTGATGAACCGTTGGTGCGGCCACGCCTGGCCTCCTGGGCGTTAGAGCATCAATTTGCAGGCCGAAACCTACTCCCTTACTACGCCAGACGACTAGTTCACTCGCGGTTCTTCACACGGTCGCGCGGTTTAGGGTTTCTGAAGGTGGGATGACGACGGTCTGATAGCGGTTGGTTGCTGACCATTCTCGGGCTCGAAGTTCGAGGTCAATTGTGAGCAGTCCGTTGAGCGGCGGGACCTCAAACGAGAAGGTTCCAACGAGCTGGCAGCCGTCTTGTGGAACGTCGCCTCTCCAGTTCGTTGCCGATTCCCATGATCCACAGCGAGCGATTGCAGTGACCAAAACATCTTCGAGCGCGACATCAAGATCACTCACCGCGTGAACGTCGAACCGCAGCTGCTCGCCAGCCGTGGTGATCTGGGGCGGAACGTCGGTAACCACGATCACCGGTCGACACGCGTCGGTGAGTGCGTCGTAGGCCGGCTTGCGGATGCGGTCGTGGGTCAACACGCCGAATCCACCTTCGGGCTCGGCGTCGGCGAGCGCAACAACACAGAACCCACCTGTGGGTCGGTACTTCAGCCGACGAAGCGTTTCGATGTGTCGGCGAATGAGGTCTGCCTGGTACGCCTGAGTCGCGTGTGCCCAGGCCATTCCGTCTGCGTAGGCCCGGCGAGGGAGATAGCGCTCGAAGGCGCCCGCTTGGGCACGAGGCCACGTTGGCGCATCTTCATCCCACCACCCGGGCGTCACCGATTGCGCCCCGAATCCGCCGAGGAACGTGCCGAGACGGGGCCACGATCGAAGAATCTCTGCAAGGTCTTCTGGAGAGCCGTTGTGCCAACCGAGCCAGAGGTGTGGATCAGAACCCGAAACGTCGGTGAGCATCGGGAGGCTTCCCGATCTGGCGATCACGGTTCGGCTTGAGTCCGCGGCCCGCAGTTCTCGCCGAATGATCGGATCGAGGACGGACCGATTCCAACTCGGGAGGAGGTGTCGGCCAAGGCTGGCGCCGAACGAAGGAAGGGGGTTGTCAGCCGGGGTTGGTTCCGGCAGCGGTTGGCCGTTTGGCTCGTCGTGGGCACACCACACCGCAACCGACGGGTGATGGCCAATGAGGTCAACCGCCTCGCGGGCGGTGGCGCGAGCGGCCTTGCGAGAGCTGGTGGCGTACCCGCCGACGAGGGGCAGGTCTTGCCAGATGAGCAAACCCAGCCGGTCGGCTTCGGCATACAACTCAGGCGGGGCGATGTGGCCATGAATTCGAATCAGATCGAGTCCACTGGCTCGGATAGCAGCGAGGTCGTCATGAATCTTCTGCTTGTCCACCTCGGCGAGGAATCGGCTCTGGGGGCCAAGACTGATCCCCTTGACGAACAGTCGTTGGCCGTTCACCTTCCAATTGAAATTGTCTGCAGAGACTGATCGAAGGCCGGTGCGCCAGTGTCGACGGTCGGAATGACGCCGGTCAGAGTTTCTTGATGTGCTGGGGCCTTTCGGGGTGATGGGCGAAGAGTCATCGTCTGAGCGTTGGGCAGGCGAAGGTTCCGCAGCTGCCTCGCGTAGGACGATCGAAATGTCGTAGAGGGGTTGGTCACCGCGCGAGGCCGGCCACCAAAGTTCGGGTTCGTCGACCGTCGTTTCCCATTCGATTCGGTTCTCGCCGTGGGCGACCTCGAAGGTCGCCGTCCCACCGGCAACAGCCCGGCCTGCTGGTCCGGCTACCGACGTCACGATTTCGATGTCGCCAGCAACAGAAGCGTCGATGACGACTCGATGCCGGAGCCTTGCTGACTCTGCAGTTGCGGCCTCACAGACCAGACGAGCGTGTTGAATCGCGACGGGCCCCGTCGTCTCGAGTCGGATGGGCCGCCAGATTCCACCAGGGCACCCGTCGGGCGCCAAGGGGCCTGCCTGCAACGATCCGGTGAATGATTGTTTGGAGCGCCCGGCATTCTGCGCCGATGCGGTCACCTCGATGGACAGGACATGGTCGGTGCCGCACTCCCGGAGGTTCTCCGTGACGTCGAACCGGTGGGGAACGAAGTACCCCGAGGTTGATCCGACGTAGCGGCCGTTCAGCCACACGTCGCTCTGGGCAATCACTCCGTCGAGGCACAGCCATGTTCTGTCTGGGCCGTCGGCCACCTCGTGGGAAAAGGTTCGCCGGTAGAGCACGGGACCTTCTGTGTTGGCCAGGTCGTGGTGGGAACCCCAGTGGCCGGGCACCGTGACGCGCGCCCAGGTGCTGTCGTCTAGATCTGGATCAGCGCCGGTCCGTATCAGCTCCTGATCCACGATGGCTGCTGCCCACTGCCCTCCGAGATCCACGACTGGAGCCTAGGACGTCTGTCCTCCCTGTGAGGGTGCGGCGTGTTGAACAGTGCGGTTCGCTTGTGTCCGATCGCCCGATGGAATGTCGGGGTGGCGTCAGGGCTAGGGTCGCGGTGTGGACGATCGACCAGACACTCTTGGCGGACTCCGAAGCTCGGGATGGGAATCCCGCAGCGTCAAAGACGAGATTCGGCAACACGCCATCGCCCGAATTCGTGCTGGCGAGCCCTTGTTCCCTTCGGTGCTCGGCTACGAGGAGACGGTCATTCCCCAGCTCGAGCACGCGGTGCTGGCTGGGCACGACGTCGTGCTTCTCGGCGAACGAGGCCAGGCCAAGACGCGAATCATCCGAGGACTGACCGAGCTTCTCGACGAGTGGATGCCGATCGTTGCCGGATCGGAGATCAATGACGATCCGTACAATCCGATCTCGCGGCACGCCAAGGATGCGATCGCCGAGCACGGCGACGACACCCCGATTTCCTGGGTTCATCGAGACGATCGATTCGGCGAGAAGTTGGCAACCCCCGACACCTCGATTGCTGACCTGATCGGTGAAGTTGATCCGATCAAGGTGGCAGAGGGTCGGTATCTGTCCGACGAACTCACGCTGCATTACGGCTTGGTTCCACGCACCAACCGCGGCGTTTTTGCCATCAACGAGCTTCCCGACTTGGCGGAGCGCATCCAGGTCGGATTGCTGAACGTGCTCGAAGAACGCGACGTGCAGGTGCGCGGCTACAAGGTACGACTACCGCTCGACGTGATGTTGGTCGCGTCGGCGAACCCTGAGGATTACACCAACCGCGGCCGGATGATCACGCCGCTGAAGGACCGGTTCGGCGCCCAGATCCGCACCCACTACCCGCTCGAGGTGTCGACGGAAATCGCCATCGCCGAACAGGAGGCCGACATTCCTGGTCTCGACTCGTCCAGCGACGCGGAGATGCCGGTGGTCATTCCGGCGTTCATGAAAGAACTCATCGCGGTCTTCTCTCATGTGGCCCGCGGTAGCTCCCATATCAATCAGCGATCCGGAGTCTCAGTTCGGCTGACAGTCTCCAACCTCGAGACGTTGGCAGCCGCCGCCATCCGGCGCGCCCTCCTCCTCGGTGAAGAGACTGCTGTCCCTCGGGTCTGTGATCTCGATGCGCTCATCGCATCGACCGCCGGCAAGATCGAGATCGAAGCTCTCGATGAAGATCGAGACGGTGAGGTCATCGACCATCTGATGCGATCTGCTGTGCTCACAGCGTTCAAGGACATGGTCTCGAGCGAAGGCGTGCGCCAAGTTGCTGAAGCCTTCGATGAGGACACAGTTGTCAATACCGGGGCCGATGTCCGGGTGAGCGACTACACCGCGCTGCTCGCAACCGAACCGTCGTTCGCTGGCCCCGTGGCTGAATTGCTCGGCGACGACGACTCGCCAGCATCTGTGGCATCGGCAATCGAGTTCATTCTCGAGGGTCTGCACCTGTCCAAGCGGCTGAATAAGGACGCCGTTGGTTCACGGGCTGCGTACCGAGGCCGCTAGGACGCTTCTGACATCCGTTACTTGTAGCGGCTCAGTCGGTCCAGAAGGAGGGCGTAAAAGCCCTCTGCATCCACCTCTCGAATCCATCGACAATTGGGTTCGTCCTTTGTCACGCCCCACCAGTCGACCGATGTTTGACCCATGGTCTTCTCCGAGGCGATCTCAACCTCGACGGCGCAGTCCTTGCCGTCGTACAGCGTTGGGTCGAGGAGGTAGGCGATCACGTTCGGGTCGTGCAGTGGCCCGCCCAGCGTGCCGTACTTCTCCTCGTCGAATCGTTCATAGAAGGTGACCATCTCTGCACAGGCGGTGCCGACCGGGGTGCCCAAGTCAGCCAGAGCAGCAATCCACTCTTTGGTCATCAGTGCCCGATGCGTGACATCGAGGCTGTGAGCGACAATCGGTACGCCCGAGGTGAACACGACGTGTGCAGCGTGAGGATCGACGTAGATGTTGAACTCGGCCGTTGGTGTGATGTTGCCGCCCTCCCAATAGGCCCCACCCATCAGCACGATCTCTCGGATGTGAGGCACGATCGCGGGTTGTTTGACCATGGCCATCGCAATGTTGGTGAGTGGGCCAACAGGGCAGAGTGTGATCCCGTCGGGCCCTGCAGCGAGCAGGCTGGTGATGATGAAGTCGACGGCATGTTGCTCCTGCACCGCCATCGTGGGCTCGGGAAGCTCCGGTCCGTCGAGTCCGGTCTTGCCATGCACGTGCTCGGCGGTGACGAGGTTGCGCACCATCGGGCGACTGCAACCGGAATAGACCGGTGTCTCTGGCAAATCGGCAAGCTCGCACAGCATGCGGGTGTTGCGAAGCGTGAGCGCAAGCGGGACGTTGCCAGCCACGGCCGTGATGCCGACGACGTCGAGTTCGGGCGATGCCAATGCTGCCAGAATGGCGATCGCGTCGTCTTGACCAGGGTCGGTGTCGATGATGATGGGACGAGGCGAAGAATCAGAAGGTGTCACGTTTGGAGGCTAGGTCGCGACGCTTGCTGGGACACGTGATTCAGAGGGCGGTCGCGCATCCACAGAGTGGACACACACGCCGAGTTGAGTCCTCGTTGAAGTACGATCCCGCAGCGATTGAGCACGTTGGCAGCGGGCGAACGAGGGGCCATGAGCAATCCGGACATCTTCATAAGTTTGGCGTACACGCTGTATGTGATCGCACCGGCTATTCGGGATGAGCTGTGGCTGCGGGCCGCCCTTTTGGTGAACAGTTTTGCCTTCGTTGTCTGGGGTTTGTGGATCGATACTTCGCCGGTTGTTGTGGCCAACGCACTCTTCGGTTTGGTGAGCCTCCGCCAACTTCACCGTGCCTGGCAGGAACGTCGGCCCGTCCATTTGAGCGAAGACGCCGAGGCGATCTACATCTCGCTCTTTGATCGTATGGGTCGTCGCGAATTTGCTCAGCTGTGGCAAATTGGCCACGAGTCAGCGAACCCGGGTGTCATCACGACGCTTGGTGAACCGGTCCGTGAGCTCTGGGTCGTGATCGAAGGCACGGCCAATGTGGAGTTGATCTCCGGTCAACGGCTGGAGCGTTCTGGGCCAACACTGATTGGGGAGGTCACCGCACTGTCTGGTCGAGCCGCCGCTACAGCGACGGTGACGATCGACCATGGGCGACTCAGATACTGGTCCCGGAGCGATCTTGACGCCTTGTTCGCGGCGAAACCGAACGTCGAGGCCCACATGCTCCGGGGCCTGTCCAAGTTGTTGGCTGCACGGATGACCGATGCCGACAAAAGCCGTCGATGAATCCGCACTCCTTGGCCTAGTGGAAGAGCGAGAACCGATCGGCCGCGGGCTTGACGTCGCGGTTCTTGTCGACGATGCCCGGACGAATGGTGTCGCCGTGCTCCCAATGCCAGCCGTCGATCGGACTGCTTTGCCACCATGCCGCGGCGCCGCGAGCCGAAGCGAGTTCCATCGCAGCGGTGAGACCGTCCGATCGTTCGACCTCATCATCACTTGCCGCGACGGCACCGAGGTCGGCGCTCACGATCAGCGTTCGTTGGCCAGCGAGCGCTTGGGCGCGGGACAGTGATTCGTCGTGGGCTTCATCGAGGGGGACATCGGCCCGCGACCATGCGCCGTCACCGTCGACCTCCACAGGCTGGCGAAGATGAACGAGCACTGCGTCATACGCATCGCGGAGTGGCTCGGCCGTATCCGACGGGAATCCGGGCACGACGAGGTCGCCGTCGGTGGTAGCCCGCTCGACGGTTCTCCAGGTGACCTCGTTGAGCCACGACGCATGCGGTGTTGCTTTGACGTTGTCGCGCTCGGCATGAAATTGGCGGGCAGTCAGGGAGAGCGCGATGGGAGCGCTGCCGCGAAGAAGTCGGACGGCTTCGGCTTCGGCCTTGAGGACGTCGAGCACGGCCTGGCCAGCGTCGGACGAATCGGCGCGACCTGGCGGAGCGACTCCGAGGAGTTCACCTCGCAACGCACGGCGAATGGGTTCTCGTTGCGCAATCCAGCCGTTCGCCAGATCGCCGAAATTCTCCCCGATGAAGTCGACGTACCTCGGCCAGAGCAACCCGCGAGCTCGTCGGTCAGCAAACCCTCCTTCGTCGTCTGCGAACCAGCCAGGAAGTGCTCCGTCGAGAAGGCAGATCCACGGCCGGAGATCGCGATTGACCATTTCCTCGA
Organism: uncultured Acidimicrobiales bacterium; assembly: GCA_937930695.1. Taxonomy (GTDB): domain Bacteria; phylum Actinomycetota; class Acidimicrobiia; order Acidimicrobiales; family SZUA-35; genus CALEWY01. The sequence goes on from CALHCB010000029.1 coordinate 95,401, forward strand.
GGAGGTGGCGGAGCTGCTCGAGTTCGAGGTGGGCTCGCTCTCGTTCCGTTGGTTGAAGGCGAGCCCAGTCCGCGTTGATCGCAACCTCTCGCACCCCCAGCGCTTTGAGAAGATCGAGATCCTCGACCGTGAAGCCGGGAAGGGCAGATGCCTGCGGCGCCTTGCCTCGCTCGATCCAGCGATGCCAGTCGTCTCGTCCACTGACGCCGGAGAGCTCGGCTGAGGTCACGAGTGCACCTAGTTGCATGTGCCGACGATACGCAATCGACCACGACAGCAGGCGGTCGCGTTGTGCCAGGCGTGCCGCCCTGCCGCTGGGGTCTTGTCGACCTGCTTTCGACGCAGGTACTCGCGGTCGAGTAGCAACGATGGTTCGGCAAGCGGAATGATGGAGGAGTCTGTGGGACTCGATGGTGTTCGCGTACTTGAGATCGGCGAGATGGTTGCCGCTCCGTATGCGGCAAAATTGTTGGCAGACGAAGGTGCCGAGGTCATCAAGGTAGAGCCACCGACTGGTGATCGAGCTCGATCGGTCGGGCCGTTTCGAGACAACCCAGATCCGAACGAAAGCGGGCTGTTCGTTGGGCTGAATACGAACAAGTCGAGTGTGGTGCTCGACCTCGATGTGGCAGCCGGCGTTGCTCGCCTTGCGGAACTCGTGGCAGAGGCAGACATCGTCCTTCACGATATGAGCCCTGCCAGGGCCGCGTCGGTCGGCCTCGATCCAGAGGTGGTGTTGGTCGCGCGACCCGAACTCGTGATGTGCGCCGTGACTCCGTTCGGATCGAGTGGCCCGCAGGCCGAGTGGCGAGGAGATGAGATCTGCGTCGCCAACGCCGGAGGTTGGGCGTGGCTCAGTCCCGGAGCACTTCGAGACGCCGAACAGGCGCCGTTGAAGGCGGCGGGGCACGTTTCCAACATGCAGGGTGGGTTGGCGGCGGCGATGGTGGCGCTGGCAGCATTCGACCACGCGGAACGGACAGGTCGAGGTGAGTTCATCGATATGTCCGTTCAGGCACACGTTGCTTCGATGCTCGAGACCGCGCTGCCACTCTGGACCTATAGCGGTGAGATCCAAGATCGATTCAAACCTCGCATCCGAAACCCGTGGTTCATCGTGAATGCGTCGGATGGTCTGATCTTCCTCGTGACCGTTGAGGCTGATCAATGGCAGCGTCTGGTCGAGATGATGGGCTCCCCGGCGTGGGCGCTCGATGAGAAGTTCGCGGACTTCCCGGATCGAATGCTGCACGGCGATGAGTTGCGGCGAAACATCGAAGCCTGGACCTCTCAACACACGGTTGAAGCGCTGTTTCACGAGGGACAATCTCGGAGAGTCTGTTTCGCGCCGGTGTTCAGGATGGCTGACCTGGAAGGCCAAGAGCATCTTCAAGATCGAGGGTTCTTTCATTCGCTCGATCAGACATCTGGAACCTCGGTGACACACATGGGATCAGGAGCCCATGTCACCCCGAGTAGTTGGCGATTGATGTCGGGCGCCCCCGAGCTCGCACCTCAGAACGATGTGAAGTTCTCGCCTCGAACGTCGTCGCCTCGCCCCTTCGCTGATGCCGTCGATCGAGCCAAGCCGTTGGCCGGGGTCACGGTCGTTGATTTTTCTTGGGTATGGGCCGGACCGTTCTGCACGCTTCAGCTCGCCCACCTCGGGGCGGACGTCATCAAGGTGGAGTCATCAAAGCGGCCGGGTTTGGGACGTCGGCTTCCGATCTATGTGCCGGGGTTGCCGGAGACACTGAACAGCTGCGGCTATTTCAACCAGTGGGACCAGGGAAAGCGCAGTGCGGACATCGATCTTTCTTCGCCCGATGGACTGGCCCAGGTCCAAGAACTCATTCGGACCGCAGACGTTGTCGTTGACAATTTCGCCACGGGTGTGATGCACCGCATGGGTTTGGGTGACGACGTCCTGAGATCGCTCAATCCGAACGTGATCATCGCGTCGATCACGGGCTTCGGGCACTCCGGACCGCTTCGGGATTACATGGGCTATGGGCCGACGACAGCGCCGTTGTCGGGCTTGACGTCCCTGACCGGCTATGACGATGGCGAACCGCGTGAGGTCGGGATCAGCTTCGGCGATCCCGCGGCTGGTCTGACGGCTGCACACGCGATCGTGTCGGCCATCGTCTCGAGGCGCCGCACCGGAGTCGCCCCTCGAGTCGATGTTTCCCTCTGGGAGGCAACCGCAGTCAATGCGGTCTACGGATGGATGGCCCATGCCTTGGGCGCAGAGCCCGACAAGCCAATGGGGAACCGTGACCCAGTCTCGGTGCCCCATGGTTGTTATCGCGCCGCCGGTGAGGATGCCTGGGTCTCGATCGCGTGTGGAACCGATGCTGAATGGGAGCGGTTGGCGGACATGATTGATCCGGCGCTCGTCTCCGATGATCGCTTCACCTCAGCTGCAAGCCGCAAGCACAATGAGAACGAACTCGACGCGGTGATCACAGAATGGACGCGCCAGCGTGATCGATGGGACGTGACCAAGCAGCTTCAGGCTGCCGGTGTCGGGGCATACCCTTCGCTCGATGCGCGAGACCTCGTGGACAACGAGCAGCTGGTCGCTCGTCAGTTCTTCGCCGCGCTGGAACACCCCGAAGTGGGCGCCCGCGTGCATGCCGGGGCCCCGTGGTTGATGCGGAACAGCTCAGCAGCGGTCGAGCGACCGGCACCGCTGATCGGACAGCACACCCAAGAAGTGCTGGATCTTCTCGCTAGTCGTTGATCCCGAGCGCTTGACGGATTGCGACAATCGTCGGAGCTGGGTCGTTCTCCATCAGCAGGCTTGGTATCCCGAGGTTGCGAGCGCCCTCCACGTTGTGGGCCATGTCGTCAACGAAGAGTGCATCGCCCGGTTCGAGCTCGAATGCATCAAGGGTGATTGTGAAGAACTCAGGATCAGGCTTGCGGTGACCGATCAAGGCCGAGTTGACGATTGCTCCAACGAGGCCGGTCTCGAGGTAGCGGCGAGCCAGAATCTCCTGCCCGGACGCAAAGTTGTTCGTGGTGAGAATCACCATGACTTCATGTTCTCGCAGCTCTTCAAGCAGTTCGATCATCTCCGGGCGATCTTCCCCGTCGAAGAATGATGTCGTCGTTGGGTCGAAGAGACGACCAGCCCCTGGCGCTTTTTCGTCGAGGAAGTCTCGGAGGTCGTCGTCATCGATCTCGCCGCGTTCTGCTTGTTTGAAAATCGAGTTGTCGTCGTTCATGTATTGAGCGAGACCGCCGAACGCCATGGCGACGTCCTCTCGGCTGAAGCCAAGTTGTTTGGCCGCGGTGCTCATCATTTCCAACATCGGAACCGTGATGGTCCCAGCCCAATCAATCAGCAATACCTCGGCGGTCGAATCAGTCACGATGATGACGATAGATCCGTCAGCGAGCTGACGGTTGGCGCGAATCGTGGGCACGGCGTCCTTGTCGTGGGCAGCAGGGGTCGGCACACTCGGCCCATGGCAACTCACATCGACCTGAGCCACGTGATTACCAATGGCATGGTGACCTACCCAGGGCTTCCGGCGCCGGTGGTCGCCGATCACCTCACGCGAGAGGCCGCAGAAGAGATCTACGGGCCAGGCATCACGTTCCAGATTGGCCTTGTCACGATGTGTACGAATACGGGCACGTATCTCGATGTCCCGTTTCATCGGTATGCCGATGGCCACGATCTCACCGGCCTTGATCTGGCCAGGGTGGCAGGCGTTCCGGGTCACAAAATCGTTGCTCGAGAGACTCGGGCGATCGACCTTGCGAGCGTCGACCTCTCGGGTGCTGCGGGCACCGCGGTGCTCATCGAGACCGGTCACGCTGTGCACTTCGCCAAGCCGGCCTATTTGGAGAATCATCCTGCGCTGACCGCATCGGCGGCCGAGCGTCTCGTCGAGGCGGGAGTTGCGTGTGTCGGCATCGACAGTCTGAACATCGATGCCACCGAGGGCGGAGAGCGGCCGGTGCATTCCATTCTGCTCGCTGCCGGTATTCCCATCGTCGAACACCTCACCGGGCTCGAACAGGTTCCAGAAACTGGCTTTCGATTTACTGCGGTTCCTCCAAAGATCGAAGGATGTGGGACCTTTACGGTGCGAGCGTTCGCCACCGTGTGACCGCCGCTACTAGGGCTCACGGAAGGCCGTGGGATACGGTGCAGCATGGTTGGTTCACGGTTCCGCTACTCGCAATGGGATGGAACGCAGAAGGGGTTCGAACTTGATGCGTTCGATGTCCTCGCGGAACTAACCGACGATCTTCTCTATCACGGCGACCCAATGGCGGCCTTGCGTCGCCTGATGCAAGACGGCTTCGAAGATCGCAATGGCGAACAGATCGAAGGGCTTCGCGACATTCTGGAACGCTTGCGACAGGAGCGGCAGGAACGCCTCGATAACCATGATCTTGGTGGCGTCTACGATGAAATTTCTGAGGCGCTCGATGCCCTCGTCGACAAAGAGCGTCAGGGGCTCGACGATCGCAATGCGCTTGCCGACATGCAGGCGGGCGATCCTGGAGCGAACGAAGCCGACAAGCGCAACGCTGAGTTGGCCAAAGAGACCACTGCCAACAAGCAGATGGAACTCCAGATGCTTCCCGACGACTTGGCGGGCAAGGTCCGGGCGCTGCAGAACTACGAGTTCGAATCGGCCGAGGCACAGGCTGCATTCGACGAGCTGGTCGACCAGCTCCGCAACGAGTTGGTGAACCAGCAGTTCCAGCACATGACTGGGGCGATGGAGGACATGTCTCCCGAGGACCTGGCTCGGATGAAAGACATGATGGCCGAGCTCAACAAGATGCTCGAGAGCCGGGCCGAGGGAATCGACCCGGACGAAGAACAGTCGAAATTCGAAGAGTTCATGGAGAAGTTCGGAGATTTCTTTCCGGGTGAACCCCAGAACTTGGACGAACTCCTCGAGTCGATGGCTCAGCAGATGGCAGCGATGCAAGCCCTCATGAACTCCATGTCGCCCGAGCAGCGTCAGCAGTTGATGGATTTGTCGAACCAGCTGATGGAAGACATGGACCTCAACTTTGAGATGAGCCGTCTCGGTCAGAATCTCCAACAGATGTTCCCCGATGCGGGGTGGGAGCGGAGCTATGACTTCGAGGGGTTCGATCCTCTCGGAATGGCTGACGCATCACAGATGCTCCAAGAGCTTGGACAGCTCGACAACCTCGAACAGTTTCTGCAGTCACCTTCCTCGCCATCGGCGCTCGCCGAAGTCGATCTCGATCAGGTCCGAAACCTGCTCGGTGACCAGGCGGCGAACAGTCTCGAGCGGGTGAGTGAGCTTGCCAAGATGATGGAGGAGCAAGGGCTCATCCAAAACAAGGAAGGACGTCTGGAGCTCACGCCTCGGGGTCTTCGCCGTTTGGGCCAGCAAGCGCTCGGTGATCTGTTCTCGAAGCTGTCAGCTGACAAGCTCGGTCGGCACGACATCGAGATCTCTGGCCTTGGCCACGAACGGAACTACGACACGAAGCCCTACGAGTTCGGCGACCCGTTCAATCTGCACATCGAACGCACCGTGCGAAATGCCATTCGACGCACAGGCGGCGGAACCCCGGTGAACCTCACGCCGGAAGACTTCGAAATTGAACGCACAGAACGCCAAGTGCGATCGAGCACGGTTCTGATGCTCGACCTCTCTTTGTCGATGCCGATGCGAGACAACTTCTTGCCGGCCAAGAAGGTCGCGATGGCGCTGTACTCGCTGATCTCGACGCAGTTCCCGAACGACTATTTGGGCATCGTGAGCTTCAGCGAAGTGGCGAAGGAGCTTCGTCCCGCCGATCTGCCAGAGGTCAGTTGGGACTTCGTCTACGGCACGAACATGCACCATGCGTTCCAGCTGAGCCAGAAGATGTTGGCCAAGGAGACTGGAACCAAACAGATCATCATGATCACCGACGGCGAACCGACGGCGCATCTCCTTCCCGATGGGGCGCCGTTCTTCAGCTATCCACCTTCTCGCGAGACCGTGGAACGGACCTTGGCCGAGGTCATGCGCTGCACGAAGGCTGGCATCACGATCAACACCTTCATGCTCGATCCGGATGCCGGGCTTCGGTCGTTCATCGAACGGCTGACCGAGCTGAATCAGGGACGAGCCTTCTTCACGACGCCCCAGAATCTGGGGGACTACGTGCTCGTCGATTTCATTGAGCACAAACGCAAGATGTTGCGGGGCCGAAAGTAGCGGTTGTTCACAGACACGTCAGGTGGCGGTTGGCTTGGCGAGCCGTCGCCGCATGACCCATACTCAGCAGGTGGTTGGTCGTCAGGCGGAGATCGTGAGCGTCGCGACAGAACTCATTCTCGCTGACCCCGAGCGGACGCCAACTGTGCGGGATGTGGCCGCAGCCTGTGGCTTGTCGCCCGGAGCGATCTACACGCATTTTCGAGACTTCGACCAAGTGCTCGATGGTGTGGTGCAGGCGTTCACGGACATCGTGATCGACTCACTCGATGATGCGATTGCACCGTTCGTTCATGCAGACGTTGCCGAGAGGCGACGGGCGTGTGCCCGAGGCTTTTGTCGAGTGGTTGTCGACCACAAGGTCTTTCTCCAATGGTCGAGGCATCAGCCGAGCGATCGGATGCAGGCGGGCGCTCGCCAATTCGTGGACTTCTTCACCGAGCACTTCCCGATCGATCCGGCGACGGCTGCGCGAATGATGCAGCCGTGCTCCGCCCTCATGGTTTCTTTGAGTGTGATGGCAAACGAGGATGACGGTGATGGCTCATTCACCGTCGAGCAACTCGAGACCTGGTTCGACTCGTCGCTGGAGTTGATGGTGCGGGCATATCTACCCAGCTAGCTCCTGGGCCCACGAACGAAGGCCTTGTGGTTTGGGGGGAGTGGCGGCTGTTCTTTGGGTTTCGCCTTGTCATTCTGCGATTCTGCGGGCATGATCACACTGATGTAATTACAACGGCGGCATGAGGTCGCAAGCCACGAGCGACGACCCCACAGTTAGTACACAGAAGGGTGCGTTTCGAACACGAGCCGTTGGCGTGTCGGAACTCACCGGAGGCAAGCGATGCGAATCGGTCGAAAACACATCATGCTGGACACGTCCTGGCAGGAGTCTGCCAACTGTCTTGGTGTCGATCCTGACTTGTTCTTTCCTGAGCGGGGTGCGTCAACCCGTGAAGCCAAAGAAGTCTGCCGTGGCTGTGTGGTTCGAGAAGACTGTCTCGAATTCGCACTCGCCAATGGTGAGAAGTTCGGTATCTGGGGTGGAATGAGCGAGCGAGAGCGTCGCCGGATCCGTCGTCAGCGTGCGCTCGAACGCCAGGCTGCCGCCGCAGCCTCTGAGACTGCCTGAACGGGCTGACACCCGCCTCCCACCGATTGCGGTACCCTTGCCCACATGGCAGGACTCAAGCCACAAGAACTTCTGATCATTCTGGTGATCCTTCTCGTGCTTTTCGGAGGCTCCAAGCTTCCGCAGTTGGCGCGTAACGTTGGACGGGCCCAGAAGGAATTCAAAACTGGCCTCGACGAGGGCGGGAAAGAAGTCGCCTCCGAAGAGGAGAGCGACGCGAGCTGAGCGTTGTCTGGGCGCTGCTGACCGGTGACTCAGGCGACAGCTGAGCAGAGCGAACTCACGGTTCCTACGTGGGAGGAAGTCGCCCAAACCCATAGCCGCTTCATCTATAGCGTCGCGTACCGGCTGACAGGTAGCCACCACGACGCCCAAGACCTTGTGCAGGAGGTCTTGCTGCGGGTTCGGCGTGGCCTGGCGACGTATCGGCCCGGGAATCTCGAGGGTTGGTTGAGTCGAATCACGACCAATGCCTTTCTCGATCGGGTGAGGAAGCAGAAGCGACGGCCGACTCAACCATTGCCGGATGATCCAGATCGTGTCATCCCCGGGTCGAGCGGGATCGATGCGGAGATGGCGCAGAGGGATTTACCAGATCACCTGCAACAGCTGCTGAGTGATCTGGCGCCGGACTATCGAATTCCGGTGGTCTTGAAGGACGTGTTGGGCTTTTCGTATGAAGAGATCGCACGTCAACTCGACATACCCATCGGCACAGTTCGAAGCAGGATCCATCGCGGACGTTCGCGACTTCGCGACGCTCTGGCCGTCATTGAAGGTGAAGCTCGGTGATCCATCGGTTCTCTCCGGCTCGCGCGATGGTGCGATTGCCAGCTCGCGACGAGCACGTCGCCTTGGAATTCAGATTCGGGAACTTCGGGCCCATGAACCACGTTGAAAGTTCGCCATGACCGTTGAAACGTTCGAGGAAGAGGAATGGGAGGCCGGCATCGCTGGCCTTCTTGGCGCCCTGCCCATGGTCGACCCTCCGCCTGGAGTCGTTGAACGAGCAATCGACCATCGGCCGCTGCATGCCGGCCGAACCTCGCTGCTGCTCGGGCTGAGCGCCGTTGCCGCACTCGGGGTCTGGATTGGCTCGGACGTCCTTCGGTCGGGAAACGTCGTCCCACCGGTCTCGGATCTCGTTGCACACCATGAATCGACCGCTGATTCTGATTCCTTCTTTGGTTCTGCCAGCGCCGGTCTCACGATTGGGTCGGGCGACGATGCGGTCACGGTGCAAATGGTTGAGTCTGATCCGGGCCTGTCGGTGGCTCTGCCGGACGGATATGAACGCACTGGAACCTTCGCGGCATCAGAGTTCGAGCAGCAGCTCTTTGCCAGCGGGGCCTCGGCAGTGTCGGTGTTTAGTCAGCCGGGTGAGGTGGTTTTTGACGAACTCCCCGCCGGAGGCCGAACCACCATCGACGGTGTTCCTGCATGGATCGATGCTGGCAACGACACCGTGGTCATCCAGGCTGCTGACTCTGCAGTGACGATCGTGGGACTCGATGAAGACGAGATCGCAGAAGTGATCCGGTCGATCCCCGTGACCAATTCATTTCTCGGCGACGTTGCCGAGCGACTCAACTCGCTGACGACGCAGCTCGGGTTCAGCGATCTCCAGTAGCTCGGCATCGACCGAGCCCAATAGCGGTGGATCCAGTGGTTGAAGAGTGTGTTCAGGAGAGCGACGAGCGCTTGGTCAGCTGCTGACCGACACTCGTTGCGCTCGGCGAGCCTTCAAGATCCGGCGACGCTGTCGTTCCGAAGTCGCTCCCCAGACGCCGTGGTCGACCCGGTGGTCGAGTGCGTACTCCAAGCACGACTCCTTCACCGGGCAGGAGCTGCAAATTTCCTTCGCCACTTCAACGCCAACGCCATCGCTTGGGAAGAAGACTGCGGGCGGGTGATTGTTGCAGTTGCCACTAGCCATCCACGTCGTGTCCATGCATACAGAGACGTTTGACCTAGCCATTTGGTTCCCGGGTAGGTGAATTCACCCGAGAATTTCCACCAAAGTGCGACGCAGAGAGGTTGTCGCTCACCAATGGTGGCCGTGCGACCGTTCCCACGTTCGGGATTCCTCTGCAGAGGGTCGGCTGAGAATCCCCTTCGGCTGGCTAGCCTGCACCGCCATGACGGATGTCGAGAATCTCGAAGACCTTCCACCGGTGGCCGGAGCCAGCATCGTCTACCTCGGCCCTGTTGCTCCTCATTGGGAGATCCGTGCCCAGTTCGGCGAATCCGAAATCATTGATGGGTTCCGAGCGCGGGTGAATGCTCGACTCCTGCTGCTTCCGAAACACGATCCACAGTTCCGACGCAACCGCGAGCGAGTCAACCGCGACGCAGAGCGAGAGCTGATCCGGGTCGATTGGGATCTCGGTGACGAAGACCCGCCTCGTGAACCTCGCCAACATGCCGCCCGCACGGCGCCAACACCGGTTGTCGAAGAGGCTGTGGCCGAAGAAGCCGCAGCCGACGATGTGGTTGTCGAAGAGACCGTCGTCGAAGAGACCGTTGTCGAAGAAGCCGCTGCCGACGATGTTGTTGTCGAAGAGACGGCGACCGATGAGGCAGCTATCGAAGAGGCTGTCGACGGTGCCTCTGAGGAATCACTGGTCGCCTCTGAGGACACTGATCCCTCGTGAACGTCATTGGCGTCGATCTGGGTGGGACGAAGATCCTGGCTCGATCGATCGACGTCACGACTGGCGCGGCGACAACTCGTGTAAAGAAGCCCACGCCGAAGGACGGCCCGAAGAGCGTCCTTGACGCTGTGGCTGAAGTGGTCGCTGAGGTGGATCCATCTCGCGACATGCCGCTTGTCGGCATTGGGGTTCCTGGCTTGGTCCAGCGCGACGGTGTCGTTGACCGGTGTCCCAACATCGTTGGCTGGGAACGCAGCGTCGACGTGCGAGCCGGCCTCGAACAACGTTTGGACCGTGAGGTCCATGTAGCGAACGATGTCAACTGTGGTGCCCTGGCGGAGCATCGCTTTGGTGCAGGAAAAGGTGTCGACGACATGCTCGCAGTGTTCGTCGGGACCGGCGTCGGAGGTGGGCTCATCATCGATGGCCGCTTGCGCGACGGTGATCGCGGACTCGCCGGAGAGATCGGTCATATCACGGTCAAACCTGGGGGCCGGGTGTGCGGTTGCGGGGGCAGCGGCCACCTCGAGGCTTACGCAGGTCGTGCCGGAATCCAGAAAGAAGCTCTGCGTCGTGTCGAGGCTGGCGAGCAGTGTGTGCTGGTCGATCTTGCCAGCGGCAGCACGATCAAGTCTCGTCACATCGAACGGGCGCTCCAAGAAGAAGATCCGGTCACAATGGAGTTGATGGCTCAAGCTGTCGAGGCCCTTGCGTTGGGCATAGGAAACCTCGCTACAGCTCTGGATCTACGGCGAGTGGTCCTCGGCGGGGGAGTCGTCGACAAGCTCGGTCAACCCTTCGTCGACCAGATCACAGGCAGCTCAGCGTTTGGTGGTTTCGGTGCGGACACGTGCGAACTGCGATTGGCTCAGCGGCTCGATGACGCCGGTGTTCTGGGTGCTGCGCTGTTTGCTGCTGAAGCGAACGACTGACGTTCAGCAGATCGGTCGGCAGTCTTGCTTCGAATCTGGTCGATTCGGGTACAGACGCGCCCCTCGGGGTGCTTGACTGAGATGGCGGGCGGCCGACAAGAGAAGAGCGTGGATTCGACGCTCGAGAGCAACACGAGGAGGTGCTGGTGAGCGATCCCGACGGTTCAGTCGAAGAGTCCGAGCTTGGGTTCTTTGACGACCCTGCTCGCTTTACAAACCGTGAACTGTCGTGGCTCGAGTTCAACTCGCGCGTTCTCGCTCAGGCGGAAGACACCTCCGGCCCCCTGCTGGAGCGGCTCAAGTTCTGTGCCATCTACGCGTCGAATCTCGATGAGTTCTTCATGGTCCGTGTTGCTGGGTTGAAAGAGCAGATCGCAGCAGGTGTGACCCGCACACCACCAGATGGCCTGAGCCCACTTGAACAGCTCGACTCCGTTCGCAGCATTGTGGCTCGCCAGGCACATCGGCTTGAACGAGCTTTTGTCGATCGCATACGACCGGCGCTGGTCGACCACGGCGTGAATCTTGTCGACTGGACCGACCTCGACGACATCGATCAGGCTGCGGCAGCTGTCGAGTTCGAGCGGCGGATCTTCCCGGTTCTCACACCGCTCGCGGTAGATCCGGGTCACCCCTTTCCGTACATTTCAAGTCTGTCGCTCAACCTGGCTGTTCTGATCCTCGACCCAGCAGAGGGCTCTCGGCACTTCGCTCGACTAAAAGTTCCACCGGCGCTGGATCGTTTCTACCGGTTGCCTTCCGGGGCCCTGCTGCCGGTCGAGCAGCTCATCACGGCGCATCTCGGAGACCTCTTCCCTGGGATGGACGTCGTTGGTGCCTGGCCGTTCCGGGTCACCAGAAACGCTGACCTGACGCTCAACGACGAAGATGCAGACGACCTCCTTGAGGCGGTTGAGTTCGAATTGCGACGTCGCCGATTCGGCCGGGCCATCCGTCTCGAAGTCGACCACACGATGCCGGTTGATGCCCTGTCCCTATTGATCCGGGAGCTCGACATCGACGACGAGGACGTCTTCGAATTTCGAGGCATCGTTGACTGCAGCGATCTGTTCCAAGTCGTCGGACTGCCGCTTCCCGAGTTGAAGGCTGAACCATTCGCCGGAGTAGTTCCGGCGCCGCTGCGCGGACTCACCGGTTCTGATCACATGTTTGGTCGTCTCCGCAACGGCGACGTCTTGCTCCATCACCCTTACGACTCGTTCAACGCCAGCGTGAACGAGTTCGTTCGTCACGCAGCGAATGACCCCCACGTGCTCGCCATCAAGCTCACGCTGTATCGCACGAGTGGTGACAGCCCGATCGTGAAGTCGCTCATCCGGGCGGCAGAACGAGGCAAGCAGGTCGCGGTGCTCGTTGAGCTCAAGGCCAGATTCGATGAGCAGGCGAACATCGAATGGGCGCGCCAGCTGGAAGAAGCAGGAGTGCACGTGGTGTACGGCCTGCTGGGTCTCAAGATCCATACGAAGGTCACGCTCGTCGTGCGAGCAGAAGAAGATGGCGTGCGTCGGTACTGTCATGTTGGCACTGGCAACTACAACCCGCGGACCGCTCGGATCTACGAAGACGTTGGGTTGCTGACTGCATCCCCGAGCGTCGGCGACGATTTGACCCAACTGTTCAACTCCTTGACCGGCTATGGGCGCACTCTCGACTACGAGCGCTTGCTGGTCGCTCCAGGAGCGCTGCGGAATCGGCTTCGAGACATGATTCGCGGTGAGATCGCCGCCGGTCCGGGCAACGGTCAGATCATCATCAAGATGAACAGTCTCGTAGATGCCAAGCTCATCGATGAGCTGTATCGGGCCAGCCAAGCCGGTGTTTCCATCGACTTGATCGTTCGCGGCATCTGTTGCCTACGTCCTGGCGTCCCTGGACTTTCGGACAACATCAGGGTCCGATCGATCGTTGGTCGGTACCTCGAACACAGTCGTGTGTACTACTTCGCCAATGGCGAGGGAATCGGCGAGCCGAGCTACTACATCGGTTCCGCAGACCTCATGCCCCGAAATCTTGACCGCAGAGTCGAGGCGCTCGTTCGAGTGCTCGGGCCTGAAGCACAAGGGCGGCTCCAAGAGATCATGAATGTTTGCCTCCTGGATGACACGCTGGCTTGGGTGTTGAATTCGACCGGCACGTGGGACCGCTTGACGGGTGGTTCGGTCAATACGCACGACGCACTGGAAACTCAGGCAGGCGCCCGCACCATCGGGGACGAGCTTCTTGATCTGGATCCGTGGATGAACCGCCCGAACGGCGACGGTGGTTTCGTTCACCCGACCGAGATGAATCCGGCGGGAATGCACCCGCCGTCGAGCTGACCACCGGGTGCGCAAACCTGCGACACTTTCAGCGTGAGCGACATGACCGGTTCTGATAAGACGAGTACAAATGCCGGGGTGCCGACCGATCGGGCGAATGACAGGGTGCCGACCGTTCGGGCAAGCGGCTGCGCGACATGGCGACGCTCGTCGACGGAGGGCACCGTTGAGTTTCTGTTGGTGCACAGGCCCCGCTACGACGACTGGTCGTTCCCGAAGGGGAAGCTCGATCCTGGTGAGACGGATGAAGAATGCGCTCGCCGGGAGTTGGCGGAGGAGACAGGGTTGAGCGCTGAACTCGGCCCAGAACTCACGGCTGTGGAATATGTGGACCATCGAGGTCGGCCGAAGCTGGTGCGGTATTGGGCTGTTGAGATCACTGGGCCGCAGTCGACAGCGACGTTCGAACCGAATGATGAGGTCGATCGGGTCGCCTGGCTCTCGCCTCAGGCGTGTCTGGCCGAGCTCTCCTATGACCATGATCGAACGCTCGTCACCGAAGCACTCGACGTCATCACCTGACATGTCCAAGCCATCGGTCTGGTGGCCGGTTCCCCATCGACCTCGGCAGTGGTTCTCTGCCGATGAGCTGCAGGCCTCCAAGCGTTACAACCGTCCGGTTCGCCGGGCTGCGGTGCTTCGGAGCTTGGCCCAGTTCTGCTTGCTGACTCTTGGCATGGCTGCGCTGCTGCAGATCGATGCAGATGTTTCGTGGTGGTTCCGGCTCTCGGCGGGGATCTCGGCGGTCGTGGTGTCGTGGTGGTTGCCAACGGTGATCGCCGATGCGTGGTTCGAGTACCGCCACGAGCCTCGGCTCGGGCATCGGCCGCTGTCCGCAAGAAAGTTCGCTGTTGGCTTGGGCGTCGCCGGTCTTGCCGGGCTGTCCGGTGTCGGCGCCGCAGCCGTGCTGTTCTACGGGTCGATGTCGTTGCTCGGATCGATGTGGTGGTTTGGTGCAGGGATTTTCGTTGTCGCGGGCTCATTGCTTCTCGGTGTCGTTGGGCCGGCTCTGTCAGGCCTCACCCACCAACTTCAACCAATGCGTCATACGCCGTACCTGACGTTGGCCCGAGGGTTGGATGTTGACTTCGTGGTGATGGCAAGCGATGGCCATGAGGGACCAAACGCGATGGCGATGGGCTGGCGTCGCATGGTTGTTGCGGTAACGCCCGCGTTGTTGGAAGCCGATATCGAACTGCAGGAACACGTTGTTGCCCACGAATTGAGTCACGTTCGCCATCGCGATGCCGCGACTGCTTTGATGTTCAACGCTGCGTTGGAGGCCCTCGCCCTCGTGGGCCTCGGCTCGGTGTTGGCGGGCCGCTGGGGCACGGCGGTGGTCGATTGGTTGGAGACCGAAGGGTCCATCGGCGACCCTCGGTTCCTTCCCGTCGTGGCGTTGAGCGTTGTTGTTGCGGTTGTGATGGTTCGCCCGTTTTTGGCCTGGCTCAGCCGGGCGCATGAACGACGTGCCGACATGGATGCGTATGAGCTCGTGGGGCCGACGCCGGACTGGGCGCTGCGCCAACTTCACGTCACGACGCGAGGCGACCTGGACCCCCCTCGTTGGGTCCGACTGTTTTCGAGCCATCCTTCAGCGGCAGAACGGCTCGAGTTGGCGAAGCGGTTGAGCCGGGGTTGACCGGCGGCGTGATGTCAACGTGGCTGCTGGTTCCAGTGATGCTCCGCGAGGATCTACGATCGAGGCAGTGAACAGCGAGAGAGCGGGATGGTGACCGAGGAGAAGAAGTCGGCGAGCCGGTCTCGTCGCAACCCCGCCAGCCGGTTGGGCGCAGAGGCCTTCGTGGTCAGCCCGTTTGCTCGCCTGGCCCGTACCCATTCTTGCTCAGCCGCAGGAGACGCACTCTTCGCCATTGCGTTGGCGGACTCGATTTTCTTCTCTATCGATCCGAACGACGCTCGCTGGCGAGTGGCCTTGTACCTGCTGGTTACCGCCGCGCCCTTCGGCGTCGTTGCCCCGTGGCTCGGGCCGGCTATGGACCGCCTCAACGGTGGGCATCGATACATGATGATTGGAGCTGCCGCGATTCGAGCCTTGCTGATCGTGGGAGTCGCCACCTCGATTGATTCGTTGCTGTTGTTCCCTCTCGCATTTGCCATGCTCGTGATGGGCAAGACGCACCACGTGGCGAAGAGCGCTCTTGTCCCGGGGATCGTGACTGACGAGGAAGCGTTAGTCGCCGCGAACTCGCGTCTGTCGATCATTTCTGCTCTCTCAGCGGCTGCTGCGGGCATACCGGGAGTGTTGTTGCTGAAGCTTGGCGGAGCCTCGTGGGCATTGGTCTTCGGGGGGTTGATCTTCGTCGCGGGTGCGCTCTTCGGCTTCCAGATTCCTGCAACGAGGGTCGCGTCATCGCCCGCTGACGCCGAGGAGAAGGCGGAACTGCGGGGGTCCGGAATCATTCTGGCTGCCAGTGCCATGGGGTATGTCCGTGGGGTTGTCGGATTCCTCACGATGCTGTTGGCCTTTGAGCTCCGCGGCGGTGTGGACCCTGGTCCGATTGGCGTTGGGGTTGAGATCGGCCATCAAGTTCGAGAAGCCCTGGGAGGGCTCCGTCTCGACTTGGCGACTGGTGGTTCCCCGACATGGCACTTTGGCGTCGTGCTCTTGGCCACAGGCGTCGGTGGGCTTCTCGGAGGGTTGGCATCGCCCCGTTTGCGAGCCGTCGTGACCGAGGAGAAAATCCTGGCCGGTGTTCTTGGCGGCGTCGGCGTGTTTGGGATCTTGGCCGCGTTGTCCGGTGGTCTCATCGGGGCGACGCTTGCGGCGTTCGCCGTTGCCATCGCTGGTCAGACTGGCAAGCAGTCGTTCGATGCAATCGTGCAACGTGATGCCCGAGGAGCGAATCTCGGTCGGTCGTTCTCGCGATTTGAAAGCCGATTTCAACTCGTGTGGGTCATCGGCGCGTTGATTCCCGTGGTGATTCCGATCCCGGCCCGTCTGGGGTTCTTACTCGTGGCGGCTGCATCGGCGTTCGCTGCGGTTTCCTACTGGCTGGGTCGCGACCCGTCCCCTTCCACTGCCCGCCCGAAGGCCGCAGCGAGGCGAGCCGCGTCAAAGGTTCGCGAGCGGAGCGCTGCCTCCGCCGATCAAACCGCAGATTCGATCCCCGATCATTCTCCGGAGTCATCGGTCGTTGTCCGACAGCGGCACGACGTCACGGAGGTCATGCCGGTGCTTCCCGACGAGCTGGGCAGTTCAGAAACGGGCGGTGCAGGGGGTCCGGCTTCGGCCGTTCCGCATCCGCTTGCCGATCAGCCTGCGCCAGAACGACCGCCTTCTTCGCCATCAGCAGGGGTGAAAGGCGATCCCGCGCCACCAGAACGGCCAGAACGGCGCGACGTCTGATCAGGCCTCGTCGAGTCCGGACAAGTCGTCGGGGATCTCGAAGGTCGATCCGCTTGGTAGATCGGGATCGAGTCCGATCCGCGCCAGCCAGAGTCCCGGAGCGTTGACTTCAGCGGCGGTCGGCAGATCGAGCTCGTCGGCCCATAGGCGGAGGAGACCCTCGTCGCCGGCACGGTCATACACGCCAGCGATGAACGACGCTCCGCGCTCGACGGTTGCCTCGTTGATGTCGATCCCGAGGAGACGCTCCATGAAGCGATCGGCTGGGGTCGTGTCGATCAGACGTTCCGCCATTCGTACCCGGATGTTCTTGTGAGAGTTGATCAGCATGCTGGTGATGTCTTCGACGACGTGATCGACGTAGCCGAGAATGACCGCAATCAACGCGTCGAGCCGAGGTACGAGCAGATCTTGCGCGCTGG
>CALHCB010000030.1 GCA_937930695.1 uncultured Acidimicrobiales bacterium
GTCCTGATCGCAATCTCCGAGGTGTTCTGGAACCTCGTGCTCTTCGTCGGCACGTGGTACGCCGGGGATCTAGCTCGGAAGCGTCACCATCGTGAGCGCGATTTGGCGGCTCGAACGCTCGAACTGGAGGCCAGCCGAGAAGAAAACGCTCGTCGCGCGGTCATGGACGAACGAGTCCGAATCGCTCGGGAGATCCACGACGTCGTTGCCCATCACGTGAGCGTGATGGGCGTGCAAGCGGGAGCGGCGCGCCGAGCAATCAACATCAGTCCGGACCAGGCGGAGGCACCACTGCGTGCCATCGAGGATTCGAGTCGCACGGCTGTGAACGAACTTCACCGGCTTCTTGGTTTCCTTCGACGGGTCGACGAGATCGACCCTGACGGGTTGAGCTCTGAGGCGTTGGCCCCTCGTCCTGGACTGGATCGCCTTCCCGACCTTCGGACTCAGCTGGCGAACGCCGGGCTGGCGATGCGACTCACTGTCACCGGCGAGGAACGGCCGGTCCCAGCGAGTGTCGACCTCAACGCGTACCGAATCCTCCAGGAGGCGCTGACCAACTGTCTGAAATACGCCGCCGTTGATCACGCGGAAGTCGAGTTGGACTACCGATCGGATTGTCTGCGGGTGGCGGTGCGAGATCGTGGTCGAGGGTCTACAACACCGTCAGGTCCGACTTCAGGAGGTGCTGGTCTTCCCGGAATGGCCGAGCGGGTCGCGCTGCTTGGCGGCACCTTGCACCATGGCGTTCGAGCGGGCGGAGGGTTCGAAGTTGTGGCCGATCTACCTTTCGACGGTGTCGTGAGTGCGGCGCCGAGTATGACGCCAGGAGCGAACTCTGATGGCTGAGACGATCAACGTGGCACTCGTGGATGATCAGGACATGGTCCGGACAGGGTTTGGCCTGATTCTCGGCCTTGAAGCCGACATGGAAGTCGTCGGCGAAGCGACCAATGGCCAGGAGGCCGTTGACCTGGTGAAGCGCACCTCGATCGACGTTGTCCTGATGGATGTGCAGATGCCGGTGATGGATGGTCTGGAGGCGACTCGCCAGATTCTGGGTGTCGGCGACACCGCTCCTTCGGTGGTGATTCTCACCACCTTCGAACGTGACGAGTACATCTTTGAGGCATTGCGAGCAGGAGCAAGCGGCTTTCTGCTCAAGAACGCGCCGCCGGAGGACCTCATCGATGCCATCCGGGTGGTCGCGTCCGGCGAGGCCTTGCTGAGTCCGAGCGTGACTCGTCGGGTGATCGAGACATTCGCTGGGGCAACCACCCCGCTGTCCGCGCCTGACGAAGTGGGGTTCCTCACCGAACGCGAGCTCGAGGTGCTTGGCGAGGTTGCGAAAGGACTTTCGAATGCGGAGATTGCTCAGAGCCTCATCGTCGGCGAGGCCACCGTGAAGACGCACGTGTCGAACGTGCTCTCCAAGCTCCATCTTCGAGACCGAGTCCAGGCAGTGGTGTACGCCCACCGACACGGGTTGCTCACCTGAGTCACGACGATCTCGGGTGTGCGGTGGTTCGTCGGGATTGCTGGCCTACGGCGTTGGTTGGCTCAGCATGAGAACTTCGAGGACGAGCGGCTCGAGTCGAGGGGCAAGCGTTGTCGCAAAACTGACAGCGAGATGGCCGTTGTCGACGAACGCCACCTGGTCATCAATACGAGGCTGACACGCGAGGTCGTCGCAGAGCATCGTCAGCGGATTGAACCCAACGGCGGTCTCAATCGTGGCGATACCTCGTTGTTCCGCATCACGAACAGGACCGGTTTGATCGTCTGCCGCTTGTCTACTCAGACCACAGCGAGCATCAGCGCCGGGCTCACTGGGCCCTTCGTTCATGAGACACAACAAGGGATCCGCGGCGAAGGTCGGAATGTCGTGCAATACAAGAAGCGCAACGTTCCGGCGAGCGAGATCCGAAGCCAGGCGCCGGTGACCGGCTTCCCACGCATCGAGGTCGTCACTTGCATAGCTGATCGAGTGGCTTGTGATGACAGCCGATACGGCGAAGTGATCGATCACGTGATCCATTCCGGTGCCGAGGCGCGCACATGCCGGAGCCAAGTCTGATTCGGCTCTGAGAATGGCTCCGGGGCAGTTCCCCTGGTTGAGGGCGATCACCCTCACACCCAGGCTCTGCCCAACAACGTCGAGCGGGGCGAGCCAGTGAGACGCGTGAGAGTCGCCAACGAGCAGTATCGATGCCTCGGCGTCAGGGTCGCCGAAAACACAGATCTGTTCGAGCTGGGCAACGTCCGGCACCGCACAGGTGGGAATGTGGGTTGGCCAGTCGTCGCGTGCATCGCGCAATGCCAGGGCAGCTGGTTCTCGGAAGGTGGCTGCGTTGGTAACCGCCAGCACCCCGACGGCAGCGACTGCCAGCATCGTGGGAGCCGCGAAACCGAATGCCAGCAGGCGGATTCTGGAACCTGGATTCCAATGCCGCATTGGTTGTTCGATCAAATGATGGCTCGCCGCCGCTGGCAAGAACGCGCCGACCGCCAATCCCACCCTTGCCATGAGAGGGGAAGATCCGATGATCTCTTGACCCAGAACGAGGATGGGCCAGTGCCACAGATACCAAGAGTACGAGAGCCGTCCGAGGTACTGAACAGGTGCTGCCCCGAACAGTCGGCCAACGCCGGAGTCTGGATCGACTGCAGCAACGATGATCAATGCTGCACCGATGACCGGCAGGAAGGCGAGCGGCACGGGAAAGTCGGTGCCGCCGATCAGGAGAGCCGATGCTCCGACGATCATCCCTAATCCCAGAACGGCAGCGGGGACCGACCTGCGGGGCTGGCGAAAGTTCGCACGGGCCAATGCTGCGCCCACGAGGAACTCCCAGGCACGGCTGAGGGACGAGAGGTACGCGGCGTCCGAACCCGTCCGGGTGAGTTGCGCGCTCAGAAGGAAGGACGCGATTCCGACGGCGCCGATCAGTAACCAGGTTCGTTTCACGCCCGTCCGATTGCGAAAGGCGGCACCGCCAGCAGCAGCAGAGAGCAGCAGTGGCCACGCCAGATAGAACTGCTCCTCGACCGAGAGCGACCACGTGTGCAACAACGCTCGTTCGACCGGCGCCGCATCGAAATATCCCGAGGGTGACCGAGCAAAGAACTCGTTGGATACATAGAAGGTTGCCGCCAATCCCTCCCGGATTGAGGCAGACCAGAACAGAGGATTCCGGACGGCCAACTGAGCCAGCACGACGATGGCGATCATGGCTGTTGCTGCGGGAAGCAACCGCTTCGCTCGCCCGAGCCAGAACGTTGCGAGATCGAGTGAACCCTGGTGTTCGATCTCTCGGATGATGTTTCTCGTGATCAGGTAGCCCGAGATCACAAAGAACACGTCGACGCCGACGAATCCGCCGGCAAATCCAGGAACATCGGCGTGGAACAGCACAACGATCAGCACCGCGAGGGCTCTCAGCCCATCGATGTCAGATCGGAATCCAGAGACCACCTCCACCAATCGACCGATGGCCACTCATTCTGAGGCAGCCAGGCGTTCGCCGGGGCTACCGTGCCCGCATGGGAGCGAGGGAGATTGCGCTGATTGCAGCCATCGTGCTGGTGTACGCGCTCGTCAGTCGCGTGATCGATCGGATGCCGCTCACGATGCCGATGTTCTTCGTGGGCCTGGGCATCGCGACGGAGAAGCTGGGCGTTGTCGACGCAGCCGTCTCGCTCGAAGAGGTGACGATCGTCAGTGAGGTAACCCTCGGCCTCATTCTGTTCGGAGATGCGGCCCGAATTCGTTCCTCGCAGCTTCGACACAACTGGGGCCTTCCCATTCGGCTCCTCGTCATCGGGCTTCCACTGTCCATCGCCCTCGGAACGATCGTGGCCAAGATCTTCCTTCCTGGGCTCAGCATCGCGGAGGCTGCGTTGATCGCCGCGATTCTCGCTCCGACCGATGCGGCACTCGGACAAGCGGTCGTTGAGGATGAGTCCGTTCCTGCTCGCGTTCGTCAAGGTCTCGTTGTCGAATCAGGCTTGAACGACGGGCTGGCCCTTCCCGCGGTGCTGCTGTTCTTGGCCATCGCGGATGGCGAAACGACCGAGGCCGGCTTCTGGGTGCGCTTCGCCGCCGAACAAGTTGGTGGCGGCCTGCTCGTTGGTCTCGCGGTTGGAGCGATTGGCGGATGGCTGCTCCGAGAGGCACGGGAGCGCGGGATGGTCGAAGGCATTGCGGCTCAGCTCGCCGTATTGTCGCTCGCCGTCATGTCGTTGACCTGTGCAATCGCTGTTGGCGCAAATGGCTTCATCGCGACATTCGTCGCCGGCCTTGCATTCGGACACACCGGATTGCGGGCGTCTGCGGACGGATCACCGAGTCGGCTCGATGAGTACACCGAAGACACCGGCCAATTGCTGGCGATGGTTGCGTTCTTTCTCTTTGGCAACGTGCTTGTGCCTCGGGCGTTCGACGAACTCAGCATCGGCGTGGTTCTGTGCGCATTCGGTGCCCTCACTGTTGGCCGAATGGTTCCTGTTGCTGTTGCGATGGCCGACATGCGACCGGCGCCAGCGACTGTTGGCTTCGTGGGCTGGTTCGGTCCAAGAGGTCTGGCATCCATTCTGTTCGGACTGTTGATCCTCGAGGAAGATCTCACCGGCGCAGATGCCCTGTTCGGCGTGGTTGCGCTCACCGTGCTCTTGAGCGTGGTCCTTCACGGTGCGACCGCCACGATGGGGGCCCGACGCTATGGGGAGTGGTATCGAGATCGACTCGACCGTGACGAGATGCCGGAAGCCGTTCCTGTTGGTGCGGAACACCCAGCTCGTTGGTCTCGATAGTCGAGAACCGATTTCGAGTTGTGACTCGTGGTTGAAGATGCTTGACTATCCCTTGATGAACGAGAACCGCTCCTTCCCCAGCTCGGTAGTAGTACTTCTCGTGTAGCGCGCGCTCTTCCTTCTTGCGTGCGCTCAACCTCCCCCAGGGGAGGTTGTTTCGTTTTTGGGCGTCGGTCTCAGCAGAGGCAGGCGGCCATGGCGGATCAAGCGTCGAACCGGGCAGTTCCGTTGGTACCGCCCAGTTGTTGACTCTGCCCAGTTGTTTTTGTCCCACTCGCCACCAGACTCTCAAGCACCAGAACCATGGAGATGCAATGACCGGTTCAACTGACACGGATAAACCGCTTCGCCTCAACGGCGGCCAAGCGCTCATCAAGGCCCTCGAGATGGAGGGTGTTGAGGTGGTGTTCGGCTATCCAGGCGGCGCCATTCTCCCCGTCTACGATCCCATTCTCGACGCAGGGCTGCGGCACGTACTTGTCCGTCACGAACAGGGTGCTGGCCACATGGCAGAGGGCTACGCACACGCCACCGGCAAGCCCGGGGTGTGCATGGTCACCAGTGGGCCTGCTGCCACCAACATCGTGACTCCACTTGCTGACGCGATGCTTGATTCGGTCCCGATGGTCTGTATCACCGGTCAGGTCGCACTCGGCTCCATCGGCACCGACGCCTTCCAGGAGTGCGACACCACCGGCATTACTCGCTCGGTCACCAAGCACAATTTCTTGGTCACTCGCGCCGAGGATATTCCCCGCATCATCCGCGAGGCGTTCCATATCGCCACGACAGGTCGACCAGGACCGGTTCTGGTCGACATCCCAAAGAACATCGTCGACGCCAACAATCCGGACGCGTACTTCGACTGGGAATGGCCCGAGGAACTTGACCTGCCGGGTTATCACCCGAATGTCACACCCTCCATCGAGTCGATCGAGGCGGCTGCCGAGCTGATCATGGCGGCCGAGCGGCCCGTCTTGTACGTCGGCGGTGGCGTGCTCAAGTCTCGTGGTGCGCAAGCACTTCTGGAGTTGGTCGAGCTCACCGACATTCCCGTGGTGACAACATTGATGGCCCGGGGCGCCTTCCCCGACAGTCATGAGCTGTGTCTCGGTATGCCGGGAATGCACGGCAACTACACCGCCGTGACCGCGATTCAGCGCAGCGACCTGCTCATCGCCATGGGAAGCAGATTCGATGACCGTGTCACCGGCAAGGTCGGTGCGTTCGCTCCCGATGCCAAGATCGTCCACTTCGACATCGACCCAGCCGAGCACGGCAAAGTGCGAACCCCTGACGTTTCGGTTGTCGGCGACTGTCGAATCTCCATGGAGCTGCTGAACGAGGAACTCCGCACCGCAGGTCTGCCAGGGTCAAACCCCGACCGGTCAGCGTGGCGTCAGCAAGTGTCGGGATGGCAAGAGAAGTATCCGCTCACCTACGAGCAGTCGAAAGACGGCGAGCTGCTGAAGCCGCAGTATGTGATTGAGCGGTTGCGTGACCTGTCGCCCAAGGACACCATTGTCGCCTCGGGCGTCGGCCAGCATCAGATGTTTGCCAGCCAATATTGGGAGTTCAATCATCCCTACACGTGGCTCAACTCAGGTGGTCTCGGCACGATGGGGTTCTCCATCCCTGCTGCAATCGGCGCCAAGGCTGGCCTGCCGGACCGCACCGTCTGGGCGATCGACGGCGACGGCTGTTTTCAGATGACCGCCCAGGAACTCGTCACGGCGTCGGTCGAGAAAATCCCGGTCAAAATCGCGTTGCTCAACAACTCGTATCTGGGAATGGTGCGCCAATGGCAGTCGCTGTTCTACGAAGAGAGGTTGAGCGAGGTGCATCTTGGCTATGACGTGCCCGACTACGTGATGTGGGCTGAGTCGATGGGTTGCGTCGCCTTCCGAGTCGAAGACGTTGACGAGGTGGACGAAGTTATTGCCAAGGCAAACGCGATCAATGACCGTCCTGTCGTGGTCGAGTTCCGCTGTCACGCCACCGAAAACGTGTACCCCATGGTGCCCGCTGGTGGTTCCAATGATGATCTCATCGTCGATCCGTCCCAGGCCGATCTTCTCGAGGCAGATCGCGCCGCTGACCGAGAACGCGCCGAAGCGATAGAAGCAGGAGCTCAGGCATGAACCGACCAGGAGACCTTGCGCACCACACATTGTCGGTGCTCGTCGAGAACAAGGCGGGCGTGCTTGCTCGTGTCGCCGATCTCTTCGCCCGCCGCGGCTACAACATCGTGTCGCTCGCGGTGGCACCGACTGATGATCAAGCCTTCAGTCGGATCACGATTGTGGTCGACGTCGAATCCGCACCGCTCGAGCAGATAGTGAAGCAGCTCTTCAAGTTGATCAACATCGTGGAGATCCAGGAGCTCTCGGCCTTTGACGCTGTCGAGCGAGAACTCATGATTGCCACGATCGAGGCCTCAACCGACACTCGCACGCAAATTGTCGAGTTGGTCAACATCTTCGAGGGCAAGATTCTGGCCGTCAGTCCTGAGGCGATCACGGTGTCGCTCGATGGTGCTCCGTCCAAGATCGACGACTTCGAAGCCCTGCTTCGAGACTATGGAATCCGTGATCTTCAGCGGACCGGTCGGATCGCGCTGCCCAAAATGGACCGCGACGTTCCCGTGCTTCGCGCCGTCTCCAATTCCTGATCCAGCCTCAGCAACTGATCGCTTCTCCGGTGGAGGCGAGTTCACTGGCTGGGCCAGGTGCTGAGCCGTTGAGCTTCTAAAAAGGGGCAGGAAAGCTCCGACGAGATATGGATGGGCTCTCGTCGGAGCACTCCTTGCGCGCTTGACGTTGCTGAAGAACTGCCGCTGCCAGTGGGCCGAGCGTCCCTTCTGGCTGGGCGAGTTCGAGAAACGAACGAGCCTTCGTTGTGGCGACCCGCACTCGTCCTGGCAATTGGCGCAGGCCTTGTTGCGCTGACGCACCTCTTGCTCGGACCGAACTTCGTTCTGGAAGATTGGGCTTCCGTTCGCGATTCGGTCCTCAGTGGATCGGTCACCGGTTCCACCAACGACATTGTGGCGGCACGTCCGGGAGTCGCTGTTGCCTACGGTCTGACCTTCGGGCTGATTGGCAACCATCCACTGCCGATTGTCCTGATGCTTTCGCTGATCAACATTGCAGTTGTCGTCTCGATGTTCAAGGCACTCGTTCCGCTGGTGGGAGAGCGGTCTGGGTTCTTCACCACCGGCGTTTGGTTGCTCCTTCCGAATCACGTGTCGTTGGAGATCTGGCCGAGTGCTTCGATGATCTCATTGTCGTTGTTGTTCGTGGCGTTGACGTCAATTCGATTGAGCCGGGCGACTCTGACGAGCAGAGATCGGACCGCGGCCGTGGCGCTTGGTCTGGTTGCTTCTCTGTTCTACGAGGCATCGATCCCGCTTCTCGCCGCGTTGTACATCGCTGTTCCAGTCATTCGTTCGAAATCGATCGATGTCAGAGTGGTGATCGGGGCCGGTGTAGTGCAAAGCGGCTATGTGGTTTGGTTGCTGTCCAACTGGCACGATTCCAAAGTCGACCAGGGTTTTGCTCATCCTGGGAGCCTCGTTCGTGGGCTGTTCGGCGAGGCGGTTGTGCCGGCCCCCGTCCAGTCGATTCTGGTTCCCGTCGTTCTTGGGACGTTGTTGATTCTCGGATGGGGGAATCTGCGCCGCGGCTGGGATCTGGGCGCGGAAGGCAAGATGATGCTCGCCGGCACCGTCATCGTGCTGTTGGGCTTTGTCCCGTTCGCTCGCTTCTTCTACACCTCGGTCGGAGCTGGGGATCGCGTGATGTACATCTCGTCGATTGGTGGGGCCATGATTTGGGTCGGCCTCGGTCGTCTTGCTTGGCGTTCACAGCCTTTGCTCACAGCTCTGACCGTACCGATTCTGCTCGTCGCCGTTCTGGTGACCCGCTGGTCAGACACCCAAGCATGGAATCGTGCAGGCGACGACGGAATCATCATGTTGGGGGCCGTGACCGAGGCTATTCCGAATCCCGATGGACCAATCCTGCTCGGACCGGCGGTTCCCTTTCGATTGAACATCACCTCGTTCCGGGACCACTCTCTCACCGAAGCCGCGTTGCAGGTGGCCTACGACTCGCCCGATGTCCGTGGGTCCATCACTCGCAACGCGAGCGCGTTTGAGCGTCATCCGGAGCATCTTCGCTTCGATCTTCGCCAGGTCCTCGAAGCACGAGTGGAGACGAAGCCTGAGATTCGATGGGCATCTACCCCAGCGAGCACGGACCTTCCCGGCGACTGACTCCCGACCCTTAGGAGGAACTGAAAAGAACCCGGTTCACTTCGTCCATGCCGGGATCAGCCCCGAGCTCGTCGCGATGTAGGACAAGACTCAGCTTGGTTCGGCGACGCAGGAAGTCATCGGGACGTGTGATCATTTCGCGTTCGGCCATCAACGGGAGCTCGCCTCGAAGCAAATCGCTTGACCCAAGCACCGGTTCGGCCAGCGACGGATCCTCGTCGATGGCATCAAGAACCGAGTAGGCGGCTGCACCGTGACGACGCCAGAGGACGTCGGCGATGGTCGACTCGCGCTCGATGGTCGGTGCCCTTCCGAGGCCGAGCAGTTGAGCTCGTTCGGCAAAGCGGCGGTGCTCTTCTTCGGACGGTTCGCCGTACCAGCCTTCGACCTCTGGACCGATCGGTACTCCGAGAGAGGCGACTGCCTCGATTACTTCCTCGCCGACGTTGAGGCAGTCGGTCAACTTGCCACCGAAGATCGTCACGATCTTCTTTGGCATGTCGACATCGATCTCGTGTTTGCGGGAGAGGGAGGTCCAGTCGACGTCTGTTTGGTCGTCGCCACCGTTCTTCACCACGAGAGGGCGCACGCCAACTCGCTCGCTGACGATGTCTGCTTTGGTCAGCGGTGTATCGAGATCGAGGCGAGCATTGATCTGCGAGATGAGAAAGTCCCGATCTTCGTCGAGCACACCCTCGGAGGGGTCCTCGGTCCGAGTGTCGGTCGTGCCAATCACCGAACGGTGCGCCATAGGGATGACGTAGAACAGGCGCCCGGTGTCGTCGAAGAAGGCCAGCACTCGTTCGCTGTCGTTCAGTCTGGGCACGATCAAATGAATGCCCTTGGAATACACGATCCGGTGTTCGGTTTCGTTGTCCCAGGACTCATTCAGGCCATCGACGAACGGTCCTGCGGCGTTCACGATGGTCTTGGCGACCAGGGACAAATCTCGCCCGGTCTCTTCATCCCGCAGGGTCGCGTGCCATTGCTCGCCCTGTCGGTTTGCCTTGAGAAGACTGACGTAATTCGCAGCTGTTGCGCCATTGTCGAGGGCAGAGCGGACAAAGCTCCACACGAAGCGGGCGTCGTTGTCTTTCAGATATGCATCTTGATATTGGATGCCGCCCTTGGCGGTGCTGGTGTTCACCACAGGCTCGGCTGCTTTGATGGCCTTGGGTCGAAGATATTTGGGTGGTTTCGTCGCGAACCGCCCGAATCCCCAATAGCCAAGTGTTCCAAGCCCTGCGAGGGGAGCGGGAAAAGGAGCCGTTTGGTCGAGCGTGGCCAGAAAGCTGATCTCGCTGATCGCGTTCGGATAGGCCTTCATCAGTTGATTGCGGGACCCACAGAGCTTCCACACCAGGCCGAGTTCGTAGTTCTCGAGATATTTGAATCCTCCCCACACGAGGTTGGACGATTCTTGGCTCGTGAAGCTGGCGAAGTCGGATCGGTCGACGATGGCGACCTTGACCCCTCGGGCGGCCAGAGCGGCTGCAGACACTGCGCCGTTGATGCCGCCTCCGACAATCAAAACATCGAATGATCCGCCATCGAGCGATTGGATGTTCTGGGCCCGAAGTTCCACGGCGTCACGCTAGCGATGTGTAACAACGATCTTGGGTGACCCCAGGCCGATTCCTAATTCGCTTTCGCACCGACCGATCGCCGATTAAGACTCTGGCGTGCTGGTAGCCCAAGGTCTGACGAAATCGTACGGCGAAGTTCATGCCCTTCGAGGCGCTGACCTTGCCGTTTCGGAGGGGCAGATTGTGTCGCTTCTGGGTCGCAACGGCGCCGGCAAGACCACGATGTTGTCGATCATTGCTGGCCTGCTCGTTCCCGACGCGGGAACCGTGCAGCTCGATGGCCTCGATGCCCTCAAAGATCCAGAATCAGCAGCCCGACTGCTGGGCATTGCTCCACAGGAAACCGGCATTTACCCGATCCTGACCGTCCGCCAGAATCTCGAGTTCTTTGGGGAGTTGTCGGGGCTGAAAGCGAGCCGCAAATCTCGGGCTAGCGAAGTGGCTGAACAGCTTGGGCTCGAACAATTGCTCGACCGCAAGGCGAGCCAGCTTTCGGGCGGAGAAGCCCGGAGGCTCCACACTGCATGCGCCCTGGTGCACCGGCCGCGGCTCCTCATGCTTGATGAGCCCACCGTGGGAGCTGATGTCGCAACCCGACTCCAACTGATCGATGCCGTTCGTCAGCTCGCAGACGACGGCGCAGCGGTCGTCTACACCACGCATTATCTCCCCGAGGTCGAGTCGCTCGCGGCGGACATTGTCATCATCGACGATGGTCAGATCCTGGCCCGCGGTACCCAAGACGAGCTGATCGCGGCGCATCAGCTACGGGGAGTTCGGTTCTCGGTCGAAGGGGTTCTGCCGCATGGCTTGGCCGAGGAGCTCAACGCGGTCATCGTTGGTGACTCGACATACCGGGCGGTCGGAGACCTCGACATGCGGGAGCTTCTTCGTCTGTTCGGGTCCAACGCCGACCAGCTCACCGCCGTGGAGTCCCTACGCCCCGATCTCGAAACGGTTTTTCTCGCTGTTACGGGTCATCGACTCGAAGCTGATGCATCCCAAGATGAGGCAACGAGCGCGGAGGAAGCCTCGGCATGACCGCACTTCTTGCTTTGACGAAGGTGCAATTGCGCATCATCCGGAACGATCCATGGTTCCTCGTGATCATGTTCGGCATGCCGCTCGTGGTGATGCCGCTCTTCACAAAGACGATGGGTCTGTCGCTGCAAGCCTCAGGCTTTGAAGGAGCAACGGGTGCCGAACAAGTCGTACCCGGTCAGGTCGTTCTCTTCGGATTTTTCGTTGGTGGGTCGGTCGGGTTCACCGTCTATCGCGAACACGGATGGCGTACCTGGGATCGATTGCGGGCGTCAGCGGCGCCGTCGGTTGCCTTGCTCGGAGGTTTTGGCCTGCCGTGGATCGTCATTCATGTGATCTGGCAGTCGGCGTTGTTCGCCGCTGGAGCGCTGGCACTTGGTTTGAACTTCAATGGTGGCTCGCCAATTGCATTGCTGTTGATCATCACCGGCTATTCGATGTGTGTCATCGCGTTGATTCTGTTGGCTACGGCGACCTTCCGAACCGTCAATCAGCTCAGCGCCTTTCAGAACGTTGGTGCGATGGTGTTCGGCGGACTCGGGGGCGCGCTCGTTCCGTTGGAACAGCTGCCGGGCTGGGCCCGTGCCGTCGCCCCGATCACGCCGGCCTATTGGGCCATGCGAGGACACCAGGATGTCTTCCTACGTGGAGGCGGCGTCGCCGACGTGCTGCCCGAGTTTGGTGTTCTGGCGGGAAGCGCCCTGGTGATTTCGGCGCTCACGGTGTCTCGTTTCCGGGTTGACGAGACGAAGGAGTTTTTCGCCTGACAACTTTGCTGGCAGACTCTCGGCGTCCGATCTCACAGGAGCCTTGCACATGGGTGAATTCGTCCGTATCGAAGAAACAGACCACGCCGGAGTTGCCATCATGCGGCTCGAGCGTCCAAAGGTCAATGCGCTGAACGGTCAGGTCGGCAATGAGCTGCTCGAAGCCGCAAATGAGTTGGCGGGTCGTCCGGAGATCCGGGGCGTCGTCGTCTGGGGTGGGCCGAAGATTTTCGCCGCGGGCGCCGATATCGCCGAATTCCCGATCACCGGCGACCGGGACCCTTCTGACGCGGTCGATGGGTTGATCGATGCAACCTTCGCCATCGAGAATCTCGATGCCATCACGATCTCTGCGGTCAACGGATATGCCCTTGGCGGCGGCTGTGAGTTGTCGATGTCGACCGATTTCCGAATCGCGGGCGAGGGCGCCGTTTTCGGTCAGCCGGAGATTCTTCTCGGCATCATTCCGGGGGCTGGCGGTACCCAGCGCCTACCTCGCCTGGTGGGCATCACCAAGGCAAAGGAACTGAACTATTCCGGTCGCATGGTGAAGTCGGCTGAGGCTCTCGAAATCGGTCTGGTTTCTGAGGTCGTCAGCGACGATGAGGTCCTGAACCGTTCGCTCGAATTGGCCGCCATGTACGCCAAGGGACCCGCCTCGTTGGCCAACTGCAAGCGGGCCATGATGGAAGGGATGCACGTGTCGCTCGCCGAGGCGATGCAGATCGAGAAGCGCGAGTTCGTTGCCTCCTTTCAGACCGATGATGCAGTCACTGGAATCGAGAGCTTCTTGGAAAGCGGACCTGGCAAGGCGAACTTCTCTGGTCAGTGAGACCGCTGGCCCAGGTCGGTGAAGCCGCCGACCTGGGCCGATCTGGTTGGCGGTGTGGTTGGCGGTGTGGTTGTCCGGACTAATGGCCTTAAAGCCGATTGGATTTGTCGGGAATTGCATCTAAGGTCGTGACAGAGCTGGCAGAGGGTCGGTTCGCGACAAGGAGTAGGTGCGTCATGGCGACCGATGGTTGGGGATTCGAGACTCGGCAGATTCACAGTGGGCAGGAGCCTGACTCCGCAACGGGCGCCCGGGCGGTGCCGATCTATCAAACGACGGCGTACGAATTCCGGGACACCGCCCACGCCGCAAACCTGTTTGCGCTTGGCGAGCCGGGCAACATCTACACACGGATCATGAACCCGACTCAGGGCGTCCTCGAGACTCGTCTGGCCGCCCTCGAGAACGGTTTGTCAGAAACTGCCGCCGGCGTGCCAGGAGCCCTTGTTGTCTCCTCCGGGCAGGCCGCTGAAACACTGGCCATCCTCAATATCGCAGAAACGGGCGACCACATTGTTGCGGGCGCTGCGTTGTACGGCGGTACCTACAACCTGCTGCACTACACGCTTCCCAAGATGGGGATCACCACAACCTTCGTGGACGACACCGACGACATGGACGCATGGCGAGCGGCCGTGCAGCCGAACACGAAGCTGTTCTACGCCGAGTCGATCGGGAACCCGAAGAACAACGTGCTGGACATCGAAGGCGTTTCGAGTGCAGCTCATGACGCTGGCGTCCCACTTGTTGTCGACAACACCGTGGCGTCGCCGTATCTCATTCGCCCGCTCGACTGGGGCGCCGACATCGTCGTGCATTCGGCGACGAAGTTTCTCGGAGGCCACGGCACGTCTATCGCTGGCGCAATCATCGACGGCGGATCGTTCGAGTTCTCTGACGCCGATCGATACCCCAACTACAACCTTCCTGATCCCAGTTACAACGGCTTGACCTATTGGCCCATGCTTGGCCACGGTGCGTTCATTGCCAAAGCTCGGGTTCAGCTTCTCCGCGACTTGGGCCCCGCCGTCAGTCCGTTCAATGCATTCCAGATCCTCCAGGGCGTCGAAACGTTGTCGCTTCGTATGGAGCGACATTGCGACAACGCCATGGCGGTTGCCGAATGGCTCGAAGGACAAGACGAAGTCGAGTCGGTCAACTTCTCCGGCCTGGCAAGCTCCCCCTGGCATGAGGCTGCGAAGAAGTACACCCAGGGACGCGGGTTCGGGTCTGTGCCTTCGTTCATCTTGAAGGGCGGCCGCGAGGCGGGCGAACGTTTCGTGAATGCGCTCGAGCTTCACAGCCACGTTGCAAACATCGGTGATGTTCGTTCGTTGGTCATTCACCCAGCGTCCACGACCCACTCCCAGCTCACCCCCGAGGAGCAAGCCGCAACGGGTGTGCATCCGGGCCTTGTCCGGCTGAGCGTGGGTCTGGAGTCCCTCGATGACATTCTGGAAGACCTTGCGATTGGGTTCCGAGCAGCCAAGGCCGCCTGAGAGCGACCCTAGGAATTTGTTGCCGGGCTGGGCTCTTGCTCCAAGAGCTCAGCCATGAACGGCTCGAAGTTGGGCGCCAAGCTTGCTGCGTAGGACGCCGTGAGGTGGTGCTCGTCTCGATAGTGGAACGTTCCGTTTGAGCTGACGAGGCACGTGTCGTCGCACATGAAGTTCGTCGGATCGATGGTCAGGGTGCCAAATGCTTCGAGGATGGGTTCTTCACGATCGCGCAGTCGTTGAGCGAGCGCGGTCGCCTCTTCTTTCGGAAGCGAGCACTCGATCTTGGAGCGAGTTGCCGCACATTCGACTGGGTCGGTCTCGAAGTTTGGTGTGTCGTGAATCCAGCCGACCGGGACGCCCCGTTGGGTGAGTTCGTCCAGGAAGACTTCGAGACCGGCATTCCATTCTGCAACCGTTGAGTCATCGACGTTGCGGGCGAAGTGGCTCACGATGACGGCGTCGGGCTCGAGCTCATCGATCAGGGGAAGGTTCTGTGCCTGAACCTGGCGACATGTTTCGACCGAGATCGTCGGCTGCACGCCGACGACGTTGCAGCCGCCGAGGATGTGGATGACGAACTTGAAGTCGAATTCTTCGGAGAGTTCCTGCAGCATCGGGGTCCACATCTCCGCATGGGAGTCTCCGAGGACGAGCACCGTTCGGTTTGCCTCAGACTCACCACCGCTGCAAGTTGTGGCCAGATAGTCGAGATCGCTGGTGTTGCATCCGAATGCTAGGTGCTCTGGCACATCGTCTCGGGCCCCGACGAGGTCAGAAAATTCTGGCTTCGCAAGTTCTGTTTCCGCAGTTCGATTGAGGGCGAGTCCTGAACCAAGCACGACGGCGATCAGGGCAACGGCCATCGCCCAGTTGGGGCGATGGGCCTTGACCAGTACCGGGGCGAACCGAATGGGCTTTTCGAGCAAGTAGTAGGAGGCCGCGGCAAAGACCAGCGATAGCGCCACCAGGCCAATGCGAGTTGCCGCGGTGGAGGAGCCGAGGGCGACCTTGCCGATCACGAGCACGGGCCAATGCCACAGGTACCAGCTGTAGGAGAGCGCTCCAATGGTTTGGAACGGCCACGACGTCAGCACGCGTCCAAGAGGCGAGGTGGCACTCACCGTTGCCGCAATCACCATGCAAGTGCCGATCACGGTCGGTATGGCAGCCACTCCAGGGAACGGGGTCAGCGGACCGATGAAGAGGAGCGAGCCGCCGATCAGGGCAAAGCCTGACCACGCAACGAGCTCCCTGCTGAAGGCACTTCGCTTCGACATTCCGAGAGGAAAGGCAAGTGCGAGCAGTGCGCCTGCACCGAACTCCCATGCTCGCGAGAGCGGGGAGTAGTAGGCCCACGGTGTCGCCGCGCCGGTCAGCAAAACCGAGTGAAGCAGCGACGCCGCGGTGATGGCGATCAAGCCGCCCAGCCGAGCCCGGCTTCCCAACTTGGAGAGCCCGAGGATCACGAGCGGCCAAGCCATGTAGAACTGTTCTTCAACAGCCAAGGACCAGAAGTGAAGAAGCGGATTCGACTCGCTGGCATCGGCGAAGTAGTCGCCCGCCTCTTGAGCTGAGTAGAAGTTCGAGACGTAGAAGGCGGCGGCGATTGATGCTCGCGAGACGGTCTCCCAGGAGAGGGCAGAAACCAGGAAGAAGCTGGCGGCCATGGTGGCGAGCACGGTCAGGGTCGATGCTGGAAGCAGACGCCGGAGACGTCGGGTGTAGAAGCGGGCGAGACGAATTGTTCCTCGTTCATCGGCCTCTTTGGCCAGGATCCCGGTGATCAAGAATCCGGAGAGCACGAAGAAGATGTCGACGCCGACAAACCCCGCGTCAAAGAACGGAAGTCCCATATGGAACGCGATGACGATCGTGACCGCGATGGCACGCAGCCCATCAATGTCTTTTCGATACTCCGCCATTTCGTTTTCCTTGGTCGCCCGTGCCCTGATGGCACCTCCTTGTGTCTTCGGACGATTTCGGGGCGTGCTGGAGCGGAGATTTCTCAGCGCCTACGCAGTGGGGTAGAGGGAAGGCGAGTTCACTAGCCTCGACCCGTGACCCGCATTCTCTACATCGACATCGACACGCAGAGGGCTGATCACCTCGGCTGCTACGGCTATCACCGCAACACAAGCCCGACGATCGATCTCGTGGCGAGCGAAGGACTTCGCTTCGAGAATGTCTATGTCTCGGATTCGCCCTGCCTGCCGTCGCGCAGTGCCCTCATCACCGGCCAGTTCGGAATACACAATGGGGCCATCAACCATGGAGGCACTCGGAGCCAGTTATGGCCGGCGGCTTCTGATCGAGACTTTGTCGATCCATTGGCGACGACGAGCTACGCCGCTCGGCTGGGCCAAGCTGGCCTGCGGACCTCGACGATCTCGAGTTTTGCCCCTCGGCACTCGGCATATCACTGGCTTGTCGGATTCGACGAGTGGCGCAACCCAGGCGGCGGCGGCATGGAAGACGGGAACGACGTCGGCCCACTCGCGGTTGACTGGCTGGAGCGCAACGCGGCCAGCGATGACTGGTTTTGTCACGTGCATCTCTGGGACCCGCACACGCCGTACCGGGTTCCAGCCGAATATGGCGATCCCTTCGCGCAGAGCCCGATTCCATCGTGGTACACCGAGGAGTTGTGGGAGCTTCACCGGGAGGCTGCGCATGGCCCGCACTCGACGTATGAAGTCATGGGTTTTGATGCCGAACCGTCCTACCTCGGCGGGCCAGATGCCTTTCCTCGCCAGCCGCGCACTCTGCCAACGTTCGAGTCGGCACGGGCGCTGTTCGATGGGTATGACACGGGCGTGCTATTCGCCGACGACTGGATAGCCCGGATGTTGCATGTCCTGGCAGAGGAAGGCGTGTGGGACGACACGGTGATCGTGATCTCGAGCGACCACGGCGAAACCCTTGGCGAACTCGGTATCTACGCAGATCACCAGACCGCCGACCAGCACACGAACCGAGTTCCCATGATCATCCGGTGGCCGGGTGTGACCGAGCCAGGTTCGGTTGACGCTGGGCTGCACTACCAACTCGATGTTGCAGCGACCATCGTTGAGCTTTGTGGTGGCACCGTTCCCGATGTGTGGGATGGAGAGAGCTTCGCCGCGAACTTTGGAACCCAGGAGCCGTTGGGTTCTCGGGAACATCTCGTGCTGTCCCAAGCGGCGTGGACCGTTCAGCGCTCAGTCCGATGGGGCGACCATTTGCTCATCACAACCAAACACGATGGCTTCCATCTCTTTCCCGATGAGCTTCTGTTCGATGTGGTCAAGGATCCTCATGAGCTCAACGACCTCACGGTTGCAAGGCCCCAGCTGGTGGCTGACGGGCATCGATTGATTGATCAATGGGTTCGCGAGGCTCTCGCGTCGATGGACCATCCCGACCCGATGGACGAAGTGCTGGCCGAGGGAGGTCCGTTCCATTGTCGAGGGATGCTGGACACCTATGTCGAAACCCTCCAAGCCAGCGGGCGCTCCGAGTTCGCCGCCGCGCTGGTTGACCGACACGGCTGATTGGTTGTGCCGCCGCGGGGTCGACGTTGCGTCGCTTTCGGTCCTTCGGCAACTCAGCACGGCCGTGCCATGGGCGTACACTGCGAATCACGCGCGCCGGGACGTTCCTGGCGCGGCGAGACCCCAGGAGTTTCACTATGGCCGAGTGCCCCGCCGCTGACGGATCAAGTCCCCGTCAAACCTCGTTCGACGGTCCGTTCGACATGTGCATCGATCCGTCAAACCGCTACACGGCGGAGATGGTGACAAGCCTCGGCACCATCGTGATCGCGCTCGATGCAGCCAGCGCGCCCAAGACGGTTAACAACTTCGTCAGCTTGGCCCGCTATCACTACTACGACGGCCTCGGTTTCCACCGGATCATCCAGGGCTTCATGTGTCAGGGCGGCTGTCCTGAGGGCAGTGGACGTGGTGGCCCCGGTTACCGCTTCGAAGATGAGCTGCCGGCTCCCGGTCGGTACGAGCTTGGTTCGCTCGCCATGGCCAATGCCGGTCCGAATACCAACGGCAGCCAGTTCTTCATCATCAGCGGTGCGAGTGGCGTTGGTCTCCCGCCGCAGTACTCCCTCTTCGGCAAGGTCGTAAAGGGCATGGACGTGGTGGAGCAAATGGAGAAGGTCAACACTGATCCCGGTGACCGACCGAACCCTCCCGTCACGATCGACACGGTCACGATCACCGAAACTTCGGACTGATCAAACTCTCGCTTCGGCCCCGTGAGGATGCTCAGCTGCGAAGCTGAGATCCTCCGGGTCGGCGGAGAAGTCGAACAACTCTGGCGCGGTAGCATCTCGATGTGACCGATATTCTCGACGTGGATCTTCTGGCCTTCGAGGGCGGGACGGACACGGCTCGCCGAGCCGTGGTGAGCGGCGTGATGGAGAGCCTCAAGAGCGGGTTCGTCTTCACCCAACACGATCTCAGCTCCGACCTTCTCGATACGGCATACGGCATGCTGCAGCAGTTCTTCGAGTTGCCGCTCGACGACAAGGCGCTCGCGGCAGCACCAGGAACTCATGGTCAGACGGGGTACACGGGGCTCCTCGTCGAGACGGCAGCGGTCAGCGATGTGCCCGACTGGAAAGAGATGTTGAACTGGGGCCGCCAGATGTCCGAAGGGCATCCGCTGCGTCGCAAGTATCCATCTCGATATCCCGATCAGGTCCTTCCAGAAGCACAGGTCCCCGGGATTACCGAGGTGCTCTCGCAGTTTCACGAACGTGTGCTTGACCTTCAGCGTCGCTTCCTTCGCATTATTGCGGTGGGGATTGGGTGCCACGAAAGCTTCTTCGACAAGATGACGATCGACGGGACGACCTTGACGAGGGCGATTCACTATCCCGCGATGCAACAAGCTCCGGACACAACCCACGTGTGGGCAGCCGAGCATGCCGACATCAACTTGATCACCGCACTTCCACGGGCGTCTGCAAAAGGCCTGCAAGTTCGCCTTGACACCGGTGTTTGGGTCGACGCGACCCCACCTGATGATGGCGTCATCATCAACACCGGAATCATGCTGGAACACATTACGAACGGTCTTGTTCCCAGTGGGTGGCATCGGGTGGTTGCGGACCCCGATCACACAGGGGATCGCTACTCGGTGGTGCAGTTCTGCCATCCGACTCCATGGACGATTCTCGACGCGGTCCCGAGCTGCATCACCCCGGATAATCCGCAGCGGTTCGCGCCGATCGAATCTGGAGATCGACTTGATGAAGTGGTCTATGAGATCAACCTGATCGAGGACGCACGTCGAGTTGAGTGAGGCCCTTCGACTGGCGAGGCTGCGCTCCGAACGTGATATGAACAAGACGTGAACCGGGCACAAACCCGCCGACAGTGAGGTTGTTACCTACATGACTGAGAAAACGTTTGATCCAGCCGAACTCCGCGAGCGCCTGACCCCCGCGCAATACGAAGTCACACAGAACGCCGCCACCGAACGAGCGTTCTCAGGCGAATACTGGAACGTCTGGCAAGACGGGACCTACCACTGCGTGGTTTGTGACGAAGCACTCTTCACGTCCGAGACCAAGTTCGATGCAGGCTGTGGCTGGCCCAGCTTTGATCGAGCGCTCGACGACGACAAGGTGGGCGAGAAGCGCGACATGACGCACGGGATGATGCGTACCGAGTCCGTGTGCGGCAAGTGCGGAGCCCATCTTGGTCACGTCTTCCCTGACGGACCGACCGAGACGGGTCTGCGCTACTGCATGAACTCAGCGTCGCTCCGACTGGAAGCTGCTGAGGAAACCCCGAAGGAAGCCTGAACCGCGTTCAAGGTTTTCCGTCGGAGCCGTCTCCTAACTGAAGCAGGCGTCGATGCCCCCCAGGGCACCGGCGGAGAATGCGTCGGTCCGCTGACTCGCGTCTCCGTGGGAAGACGGATCGGCCCACGGAACTTCGTCGGCAATCGCGACAAGCGCTGCGCCAAGTTCCTCGACATCACCGGGCTCAAAGATGAGGGCGTTGCTCCCCGGGTTGGTTGTGAATGCATTCGTCTGTGCCCCGTAGAGGGCGGCG
This sequence comes from uncultured Acidimicrobiales bacterium, assembly GCA_937930695.1. Lineage (GTDB taxonomy): Bacteria > Actinomycetota > Acidimicrobiia > Acidimicrobiales > SZUA-35 > CALEWY01. Next base: position 20,870 of record CALHCB010000030.1, read on the forward strand.
CCGGCAAGGCAGTCCGCCTGCAATTCTGACGCGATGCTCACGTCTTCAGGAACAAGACGAGCTTGCATGGCATGGCCCCACTCGTGGGCGACAAGCAGGTAGGTCATCGCGTCGCCGCCGTGTGAATAGAAGATGGACAGCAGATTCACGTCCCAAGCCACATAGTCACCCGGTGTGCAGTAGAAGGCGTTGTATGGATCGAGCGTGAATGGCCCACAGGTTGGCGCTCCCGGGCGCGTGCCGTCATAGAGGCCGACAACTGTTGGCGGCCGGTAGACGCCGGTGAAGTGATTCGACCAGTTGGCCGCCCAGAACGCGTTGACAACGGTTTCGGCTGCTGCCAGGTCTGCGTAGAACTCCTCGGTCGTGGGACGAGCCAATTCGCCCGTCTTCTGACCGCCACGATCGGCGAAGTCGATCATCGTTGGCCCGTCATAGGACACCACGACGCTGAAAATCTGATCTTCGGCTCGGGTGCTGATGACCTCGTCAGGCGGCGGAGTGTTCTGAGCGGGGAACTGCTCCCGGTACAGATGGTCATACGGGACGAACTCTGAGCCGACGAGATCCGATTGTCCGGCACCATTGGAATAGATGTCGATCCACGTTCCCTGCTCGTTGATGAAGGAGTCGTGAATCGCCAGGACGTCGAGCTGTGTCTGTTGCAGGGTTGGGTGCTCATAGTTGCCATAACCGCAGCTGAAGCGAGCGCCCTCTGGATACCAGTTGAAGTAGCCGGCCAGGGGTTTTGAGGTTGCCGTCTTGATGACGTATTCCGAGCTCTCACTGAAGTTGATCATCACCGTGCCGCGGCTCATGGAACCGTCGTCGAGGCGCCCAGTCCAGAAGTTCAGGCCATCGGTATCGGGCTGGCGGCCGAGGACGTTTTGGTACACCAGCTGGACGAACTCGCGATTGCTGAGGTTGGCGTAGAGCGCCTTGAACTCATCAGAATCTGAAAAGAAGTCCGACATGTTCTGCAGGCCCCGGCGGCCATTCGAAAATTCATCGACCCAGAAGCCATAACCATTGGCATCAGGAGCTCGAAGAAAATATGCCGAGTAGAGACGAGCAATCGAGTCGGTCATCGGGGCGCAATCGCCCGGGTTGCTCTCGGTCCCGGATGCCGCCTGTGGGGCCGCCACCAGTGCGGCTGATCCGACAAAAACGGCGAGCAATGCCCGCCGAAGCGCGCCTCTGGTGCGCCCCGCGTTGATCTGTCCCAATCTCATGACCCCTCCGGCCCTAGTTGCCTGATCGCCCGAACCCCGACTTTGACAGACATGCTGCTGGCCCGCCAGCGGCGCCGACACGAAAAGAGTCGATCCGCTCTTCGGCGTTGCCATGAGAGAAGGTGTTGGTCCATGGTCGGTCGTCGGCGATTTCGGTGAGCGTCGCAGCCAACTCTTCGATATCCCCGGCCTCGAACTTGAGATGAGACGATTCGGTTGCCTGAAGGCCCTGCAGCTCGCCTGGTGAGGGGCTGCCGGGTTCTACCGCTCCGAAAAGGGCGGCGCCCGCGAAGCAGTCGGCCTGGAGTTCCGAAGCGACGTTCACCTCATCTTCGTCAATCCGAGCCTGGATCGCGTGGCCCCATTCGTGGGCAACAACGAGATAGACGAAGCCATCGCCAATCGTGTAGCCGTCTGCCATCAGACTCGCGTCCCAGGCGACGGAGTCATCGACCGGGCAGTAGAAGGCGTTGTTCTTCCCGAGAGTGATCGAGCCGCACCGCGGTGCGGCCTCGGGCCTGGATCCGTCGTAGGTTCCGGTGATGGTCGGCGCCGTCACCGGTCCGTCAATGATGTCGGAGCCGTGGGTGGCCCAGAACGCATCGACGACCACCACGGCCTCGGAGATGTCACGCTCGAACTCAGCGACGGTGACGGCTCGTTCGCCCGTCCGCCAACCTGCCCGCTCCGCGAATGCGGGAGTGTTCTTGCCGTCGTAGCTGACGATGTAGCTGAAAACCGTGGGCTCGGTCTCGATCCGAATGTGCTGATCTTGTTCTGGTTCGAACGAGGGCGTCAGCTGATCGAGCACGAGCATGTCTTCATGCAGCAGACCGCTCCCCGAGACGAGCAAGACAGATGACGCTCCGAGATAGGTGTGGAATGGCGGAGGCTGTGGCGGGTTGATGCCCGGGCCGATGAAGGCCAAGACATCGACCGTGTCATGCCCGAGGGTGCCATGTGTGAGGTCTCCGGCTCCACAGCTG